>NZ_JBHXTL010000005.1:0-64060 GCF_042677365.1 Kitasatospora sp. NPDC127116 | reverse complement strand
CACCGCCTGGGGGGGGGGGTCGGGCCCGCCCCTGTTTCCCCGGCCCCCACCCCCCCGCGCCCGGGGCGCGGGGCCCTCCCCCGTGGCCCGGGGGGCCGCCGCGCCCCCCGCGCCCCGCCCCCCGCGGCGACCGCGTCGCGTTGCGGGGCCAACCGTACAGTCAGCGTTCAATTGTGATTGAACATGGGGCTTTTGAAGCAGCCATGAGCAGATCCTTGCCTCCGGGGTCTTGACGCCCGCCCGGACGGCAGGCTTTCCTGTGACCCGAACGTTCGATTGCGGTGGCTTCTGTTTGTATGTGTTGAAACTCGCCCCCCTGGGCGGGAAGCACCTCCGACCCGCCGTCAGAAGCCGGTCGACCGGCGGCACTTCACTCCGCCCCACTCTCGGGCCCCGGCGACCTCGAAATCTCCCGTCCCGTCACAGTGGAGCTCCCCCATGCCCCTTGCCGCACCACAAAGGCTTCGACGATCCCTGACCGCGGCGACGACCGCGCTCACCCTCCTCGCCGGCGGAGGCGCGCTCGCCGCCATGGCCGCCGTCGGCCTCGACGTCGCCACCGCACCCCCGGCGGCCGCGGTGGAGAACACCCTGGCCCGCACCCCGCAGATGGGCTTCAACAACTGGAACTCCACCCACTGCCGGGCCGAGTTCGACGAGTCGATGGTCAAGGGCATCGCCGACCTCTTCGTCTCCCAGGGCCTCAAGGAGGCCGGCTACACCTACGTCAACCTGGACGACTGCTGGGCACTGCCGGTCCGTGACGCCGCCGGCAACCTGGTGCCCGATCCGGTGCGCTTCCCGAACGGCATCAAGGCGGTCGCCGACTACGTCCACTCCAAGGGCCTGAAGTTCGGCCTGTACTCCAGCGCCGGCACCTCGACCTGCGACGTGCCGGGCTTCCCCGGCGGTCTCGGCCACGAGCAGCAGGACGCGAACCAGTGGGCCTCCTGGGGCGTCGACTACCTCAAGTACGACAACTGCAACAACCTGGGCCTGGACGCCAAGCAGCGCTACACGGCGATGGGTGAGGCCCTGAAGGCCACCGGCCGCCCGATCCTGTACAGCATCTGCGAGTGGGGCAGCAACCAGCCCTGGACCTGGGCCGAACCGCTCGGCAACTCCTGGCGCACCACCGGCGACATCTCCGACTCCTGGTCCAGCATGATCGCCATCGCGCACGCCAACCAGGCGCTCGCGCCGTACGCCGGGCCCGGGCACTGGAACGACCCGGACATGCTGGAGGTCGGCAACGGCGGCATGACCGACACCGAGTACCGCACCCACTTCAGCCTCTGGGCCGAGATGTCCGCGCCGCTGCTGATCGGCAGCGACCTGCGCACCGCGAGCCCGGCCACCCTAGCGATCCTGAAGAACACCGACGTCATCGCCGTCGACCAGGACCCGCTCGGTGCCCAGGGAACCGTCATCGCCGACTCCGACGGCCTGGTCGTCATGAGCAAGCCGCTGGCCGACGGAAGCCGCGCGATCACGCTGACCAACGAGACCACCACCCCGCGGACCGTCAGCACCACCGCGGCGGCCGCCGGCATCGGCGGCGCGCACTCGTACACCGTCAAGGACCTCTGGTCGAAGGAGACCACCACCTCCCATGGTGCGATCAGCGCCTCGGTGCCCTCCCACGGCACCGTGATGTACCGGGTCACCCCGAAGACCCCGACCCCGCTGCCCACCGGCCTCCTCCGGCTCGGCGACCTGGCCTGGACCTCGGCCAGCAACGGCTGGGGCCCGGTCGAGCGCGACCACAGCAACGGCGAGGCCGCCGCCGGCGACGGGCACCCCCTCACCATCGGCGGCACCACCTACGCCAAGGGCCTCGGCGTGCACGCCGCCTCCGACATTCGGTACCACCTCGGCGGCACCTGCCGGAACCTCACCGTGGACGTCGGAGTCGACGACGAGTCCGGCACCAACGGCTCGGCGGTCTTCCGGATCTACCGCGACCGGACCCTGGTCGCCGACAGCGGCGTCCGCCGCGGCACCGACGGGCCGCTGCGCCTGAGCGCGGACCTGACCGGCGGCGGCGACCTGCGCCTGCTGGTCACCGACGCCGGCGACGGCGACACCTTCGACCACGCCGACTGGGCGGACCCCCGCATCGCCTGCGGCACGGGCCCGAGCACCGGCGCCCACGCCCTCAGCGACCTGGCCTGGTCCAGCGCCGGCAACGGCTGGGGCCCGGTCGAGCGCGACCAGAGCAACGGCGAGACGGCCGCCGGCGACGGACACCCCCTCACCATCGGCACCACCACCTACGCCAAGGGCCTCGGCGTGCACGCCCCCTCCGCCGTCAGCTACTACCTCGGCGGCACCTGCACCAACCTGAGCACCGACGTGGGTGTCGACGCCGAGTCGGGAATCCGCGGCTCCGTGGTGTTCCAGATCCTCGCGGACGGCGTCAAGGTCGCCGACAGCGGGACGCTGACCGGCACGAAGGCAGCCGTGCACCTCAGCGTCCCGCTCACCGGCGCCAACGAACTCACCCTCCAGGTCACCGACGCCGGCGACGGCAACACCTCCGACCACGCCGACTGGGCGGCTCCCGTGCTCACCTGCACCTGAGCCGACCCGCCACCAGGCGCATGACGGGCCGTCGCCGTTCCCCGGGGAGCGGCGACGGCCCGTCACGCTTCTTCCATGCGTCGACCGAAGGCAAAAGTTGAGAGTTCAACCATAATCGGAGGCGGCCGTACGAGGAGGAACCATGGAGCGGTCCGTCACCGACAACACCGAGAAGTCCCGGTTCGAGATCCAGGACGACGGCGAACTCGCCGGCTTCGCCGAGTACCACCGCTCCGGCAACGAGAAGCCACGGCGACACTCGCCGTTCGCACGGCGCCGCAGCACGGTGTGCGGCATGTCGTCGGTGATGAGCGGCGGTCGGTTGCCGTGCTTGCCCTTGCGAGAGGCGGTGTCGAGCCCTTCCAGTGTGGACTCGCGGATGTTCTCCCGCCCGGCACCCTATGGGAAATGGCAGCTCAGCCAGCGCGCGCAGTCCACTTCGGCGGCGTCCACAACCGGGCATTGGCGCTGCCGACCTGGATCAGCGTTCCGGTATGCCGATCCTGACGCGCCGGGCGGAACCCGTCGATCGCGAACACCTGCTGTCCGCTGGTGATGTCGACGCCCTGCAGACCGGCCTCGTCGGCGATCAGCAGATGCTCTCCGTCGGTGAAAAAGCCGAAATCGCCGACCGGCCAGGGGAACGTCGCGACCGCCTTGATCCATCGGACGCCCGGCGAGCGCAGTTCGATCGAGGTGGGGTCGAGGACGTGGACGGTACCGCTGCCGGCATCGTCCCGGTCGTACACCGCGATCCGCCTGTCGTCGATCCACACCACCGGCCAGTTCCACTCCGAGACCTCGGGATACACCGCATGGCTGGGCCCGTCCTCGGACTCATACGGGTTGTCGTGCAGCCAGGCGGTCAGGCTCCACACCGCCGGCATCCCCCACGGCTGCCACACCCAACCGCCGTCGTAGACACGAGTCCCGTCAGGACTCAGCGACAGCGCGCCGTGGAAGTAATCGAGGTCGTGCTCCGCATCTTCCTCATCTCCATCCGGGCTGTCCCGCGCCGTGAGCACCTCGCCGGACGCGAGATCGGTGACATCCAACCGGTTCCAGTCGGTGCGGTGGACGACGACCGGCCGGCCACCGTGTTCGGCGAACGCCAACGCGAACGGGACGGTTTCACAGCAGTACTCCCCGCCGTCCAACTTCAACGCCGGCGAACCGGTGGTGAGATCGACGACGGTGCCGTACCGACCGCGGTCTTGAACCACCGCCGCCCAACGGCCGCATCGAGACACATGAAGCCGCAGTCGAACGCCGCCACCGTATTCGGACGCCAGCCTCTCCTCCCGGTACCGGGCCACGTCCTGCACCTCGCCGGTCGTCGGCGTCCACCGCGCCAGCCGTCCGTCCTCGGACAGCACCAGCCACGCCGGCCCCGCGTCACCGAGGGCCGCTGGCAGCGCTGCCACATCCACGACCGGCCGCAGCGCGTCGGGAACTGCCACGTCCACCGTGATCGTCGCCATACTGACCCCCTCGGTGCGCCCGTGTGACCCCCCGCGGCAACGTGAACAGCAGGTGATGCGGCACCGTATCGGCAGAGTCGGTGAGCGCCGCGACGGCGGTCACGGCGCTGAGGTGGGCACGGATCTGGTCTATGTCGGGCTCATTCTCGCGCAGCTCCGCCTCGGTGTCGTCCAGCGAGAAGCCTCCTCCGGTCGTCATGACCGGACCGGACGGTCGCCACGCACCACCCGAGGCCCCGTCTGTCGCCGCAGACCCCTCGCCCCGCCCGGCGGTGCCGCACGACGCGGCACCGCCGGCGTTGCGTCCGCTCCTCGTGGGACCGGTCGTCCGAGGTGGAGGCATCGGATCCACGCGGCTGTTCGGGCAGGCGCAAGGCCGGAGGCGCCGGCCGCGCCGCTCGCGGAACGGCGCAGTGGTGGCCACCTGCCGGGCGGGCACCACGACCCCGAGGAGCGGTCGGCGAGCAAGCTCCTTCGCCGCCACGACACCGCCGCAGTCGCGCCGCTTCGGGCGGGCGTCCTTCACACCGCACCCGACCGTCCGACGCTGCCCCGTGCCGTCCGTTGCTTCACGGGCTCACCATTCCCGGGACGATTCCTCGAAGGCGTCGGGTTCGGTGATCCAGCCGGCGTTGAGGACGAGCCGTGAGGTGCGGTGGACGGCGAGGAAGCCGAACGGCCGGTCGAATCGAGCGCTGATTATGCGGGCGCGATAGCGGTACCGCGGCGGTAGCCCCGCGCCCGCCACGCTCAGGGCAGTGACGCTCGCGGAACGGAAGCCGCGGGCGCCGAACGTGGCAGTCACCGTCTGTGCGGCGGCCTCGACCGCCAACGGCTCGGCGCTGATGCCGGGGAAGTGACCTCGGGTTCCGTCCGTCGCCGTTCGGAGGCCGAACAGCTCAGGGGCCTCGAGCAGATCGTGGCGGGCGGTGACGGTGAAGGGCACGGTTTCCACCACCAGCTTCGATTCGCCGTCGAGGCTGGGAACACGCTCGACCGTCAGCCCGGGGCCCGGAGCGCCGTCGGGGAGTTGACCGCCCGGGAGTACTGTCCTCCGGTTGTCGAGGGTCCGCACCGCTGCCGCCAGCACATGCCCTGGCAGGGCGTCCTCCGTCCCCAGGAACAGGTGGACATCGACTCCCTGGGCGCCGAGAACGTGGAGCACGGTGACGGGACCTGTCGGGGTCCGGGTGACTCCCACGCGGTCGAGGAGTGCGGTGACCCGGAACAGGCCGGCCAAGTCCCTGCCCCGCCAGGGGCCGGCCGCCGCCTCCAGGCCGCCGGGTTCGAACGGCCGGATCCAGTCGGTGCGGACCGTGAGGGCGCTGGCGAGCACCAGTTGGGTGTCCTTTCCGACGGTCACCCGCATCGACGGGATCTGTCCGCCGGTGCACGTCGCCGCCCAGGCGTCGAGTCGAGCCTGATCCGAGGCCGCGTCGCCGGTGAGCTGTCCGTGGACGCGCTCGGGGAGCGCGGCAAGCCAGCTCCGCTCGATCGGCAGAGCTTCGTGGGTCCACAGGCCGAGCGCCCCTTGCACGCCGGGCATCGCATCGATCGCGGCCAGCAGCCCCCGCGCCTCGCCCGCAGCCCGGTCTGCCGGGATGCCGATGGCATCGGCAAGTTCCGTACGGACGGCGGCGGTTGCGCCGTCTGCCAGCAGAGCCAGCAGCGGCCACACCCCGGCGGTGGTGAAGGCCGTGCCGCCTTCCGGCAGAGCGGCGGCCCAGCGCGCGGTCAACGCGTTGACGGCCCGGACGGTGGAACTACGAATCATGCCCACCCCTTCGAGGAACACCTGACCCCGGGAGCGTAGGGCCGACCCGTCCGGGGCGGCCAGCGATATACGTGGGCGCTCGTGGTGACGAACCGCGAGCTCGGCTCGGACGGGCTCGTCGACGGCACGGGCATCGAGTGCACGGGGAGCCGGCAGGACCCGGCCCCCCGGCCGGTGGCGCAGCCCGTAGAACTCGATCACCCACCCGCCGGCGAGCGGCTTGAAGCGCCGGCGCGGCGAGTCCTCCCGCGTCAACGGCTCCGTGCCGCGCCCGTCGACTCGCCTCGACCCGCCGCATGATCAATTATTTGGACGGGCCTTGGCTCTTGAGGTGCGCCAGCGTGGAGATCAGCCGGTCGGCGATTCCCTCGGGCCAGGGGAAGGCGATGGTCACCGCCCGCTGGTGGGCCAGCCCGTGCAGGCCCAGCCACAGGGCGACGGCGTCCGCCCAGGGGTCGTCGGTGGCGGCCAGGCCGGCGGCGGCGCACTCGGCCAGGACATCGGCGAGCAGGTGCAGGGGCGCCATGCCGAGGGCGGCCATGTCCTCCTGCGTCACGGCGGTGTCCTGGAGCACGGGCACCCAGACGCCGCCGAGCATGGTGCGGTAGCGCTCCGGGTGGTCCTCGGAGAAGCCCAGGTAGGCGTGGCAGAAGGCGAGCAGACGTGCCCGGGGGTCCTCGCCGGCCGCGTCCACGGCGGCGCGGAGCTGTGCTTCCAGCTGGTCGAAGGCCTGCTGCACCACGGCCAGCATGATGGCCGGCTGGTCGGGGAAGTGGCGGTAGATCGAGGGGGCGGCGATCCCGACCCGGCGGGCGACGGAGCGCAGGGTGACGGCGCTCTCGCTACCGGTCTCGTCGAGCAGCTCGACCGCGGCGGCCACGATGTCCTCGCGGAGGCGGGCACCCTCCCCCCGGCGGTTGCGGGGGCGGGCGGACAGTGTGCTCGATTCGTTTCCCATGCCGTGAGCTTACAGGTGAAAACTTACAGCCGACAGCCCTTGTGTGCCGTGAGCTTACGCGCGTAACGTTACGGCCGTAAGCAATGCTGAGCCGAACGGAGCACGCCATGAACGACGCCGTCATCACCCGCGCCATCGAGGTCGTCCTGCCGGGCGAGGTCGAGCCGGACGGCCTCCGGCTGCGCACCCGCGACCTCCCGCCGCCGACCGACGGCCGGGTCCTGCTGCGGATGGACGCCACCGGCGTCTCCTTCGCCGAGCAGCAGATGCGCCGCGGCAAGTACTACGACCAGCCGCCCTTCCCCTTCGTGCCCGGCTACGACGTGGTCGGCACGGTGGTCGCGACCGGCCCCGGCGTCGACCCGGCGATGACCGGGCGCCGCTTCGCCGCCGTCACCAAGACCGGCGCCTGGGCCAGCCACCTGCTGATCGACGCCGCGGACGCCGTCCCCGTGCCGGACGGCGTGACGGCCGCCGACGCCGAGACCGTGGTCGTCAACGGCGTGACGGCCTGGCAGATGCTGCACCGGACGGCGAAGGTGGCCCGGGGCGCGACGATCGTCGTGCTCGGCGCCAACGGCGGCGTCGGCTCGACCCTCGTCCAACTGGCCCGGCACGCCGGGATCACGGTGATCGGCACGGCCTCCGCGCGCCACCACGACACCGTCCGCGCCCTCGGTGCGACCCCGGTCGACTACCGCGACCCGGACGCGTACCGGCGCATCCGGGAACTCGCACCCGACGGCGTCGACGCGGTGTTCGACCACGTCGGCGGCGCCGGACTGGCACGGTCCTGGCAACTGCTGCGCCGCGGAGGGGTCCTGGTGTCCTACGGCACCGCCGCCACCAAGGACGAGGCCGGCGACTCGCGGCTCCCGGTGCTGAACCTGTTCGCCCGGCTGGCGTTGTGGAACCTGCTCCCCAACGGGCGCTCCGCGCACTTCTACAACCTGTGGGCGGGCAGGCGCCGCCCCGCGACCTTCCGGGCCCGGCTGCGCGAGGACCTCGCCCAGGTGCTGGCCCTGCTCGCCGACGGCACGCTCACCGCCCAGGTCGCCGCGGAGTTCCCCCTCGACGAGGCCGCGGCCGCGCTTGCCCTGGCCGAGTCGCGCACCGTCGCGGGCAAGGTCGTCATCGTCCGCTGAGCGGCTCCGCCGACGTCCGCTGCTGATCCGCACCTGCGGTACAAACCTGGCCGCCCCCGGTGAACGGGGTCTGGGGGCGAAGCCCCCAGGAACTCTCTGTTCCCGCACCTCGGCGGAGCTGCTCAGGGCCTGTCGCGAAGTGGGGTGTGAGCTTGTGGCAAGATCACGGGATGCTGCGACTCACCGATTTCATTATCGACTGCCCGGACACGATGAAGCTGGCGGCTTTCTACTCCGAGGTGACGGGCCGTCCGATCAAGGAAGGCAGCTCCGAGGACTGGGCCGGCATCCAGTTCGGCGAGATCGAGCTGGCATTCATCCGGGTGGACGACTACCGCGCTCCGCAGTGGCCCGACAGCGAGCACCCCAAGCAGTTCCACCTCGACTTCGAGGTGGACGAGATCGAGTCCGAGCAGCGCCGCGTCCTCGACCTCGGCGCGACGCTGAGGCAGGACTTCATCGGCCCCGACGGCTACGGCTGGCAGGTCTACACCGACCCGATCGGCCACCCCTTCTGCCTGTGCCGCAACAAGGGCGTCATCTGGACCGACCAGGGCCCGATCTGGCCCAAGCACGACTGACGCGGCTTTGGTGAAGTCGGCCGCTGATCCTTTGATGCCTGTCCGTTGACGGTTCAGGGCTCGGTCGACCGCGGTGCCGACCGCTTCACGGAGACCATCGACCGCGCGCACCGCACCTTCGTCGAGGCGGTCGCCGCGGGCGACCCGGACGCCGCCGTCGCGGCGGCCCGGAGCAGCCTGGAGCGCACCCTCGACCGGCTGCGCGCCGCGGGAACCGGACCGCGCCGAGCCGGGGGCCACGTCCGCGCCGCTCCGGCCGGGGCCGTTCGCGAGCGAGTTCCTCGCCCGCGGAGATGCTGTTTCCGTCCGCGAGCACGTGGAGCGGCTCGGTGCCGCCGAAGCACAGCCGCCCCACCTGCCGGTCGGGCGTCCCGGCGATCACGGAGTGATCGGTCACTCGGCCCGGCGGCACTCCCCGCCCGCTGGCCGGCCGGGGCGGCCGGGGCGGCCGGGGCGATCACACCTGTCATCGGGCGTCACTTCCCGCTCGGATATCCGCGGTTGGCCGTACAGACCCGGATGGCCCGGTTTCTAATGAGCGGGAAGTCGCAGCCGGTCCGGCGAAAGGGCGTGTCGTACGTGGGCGACAGGGCAATCGAGCAGGTTCTCGACGACCGCTACGAGGTCAAGGGGGTCGCGGGCGAGGGCGGGATGGGGCGGGTGCTGCGCGTTCTGCACCGGCAGTGGGGAATCGACCTGGCGGTCAAGACGCCGAAGCCGGAGGTGTTCGCGACCGATGAGCAGCGCGAGCGGTTCGTCACCGAGGCCGAGGCGTGGGTCGCGCTCGGGCTGCACCCGAACATCTGCGGGTGCCACTACGTGCGCGTGGTCGACGGCGTCCCTTGCGTCTTCGCCGAGTACGTCGGCGACGGCAGTCTGCACGACTGGATCGCCGACCGCCGCCTGTACGAGGGCGGCCCGGAGGCGGCCGTGGCACGCATTCTGGACCTGGCGATCCAGATGGCCTGGGGCGTGGGCCATGCGCACGCCGAGGGCCTGGTGCACCGGGACGTCAAGCCCGCCAACGTACTGCTCGACGTGCAGGGCGGCGACATCGTCGCCAAGGTCACCGACTTCGGCCTGGCCCGCATCCGGCCGATCGTCGCCGAGGACGGCGGGGACCTTCCGCACGGTGTCAGCGTTCCGGTCTCGGCGGGCGGGCGGACACCGGCGTACGCCTCGCCGGAACAGCTTTCGAACCGGCCGGTCGGGAGGCGGACGGACGTCTTCAGCCTCGGTGTCACGGTTCTCGAGATGTTCACCGGTGGGCCGCGCTGGGGCCGGGGGCCGTTCGCGAACGACACGATCAGGGAGCGCCACGGGATCGAGTCGTACGGGCCTGGCCTGCCTCCGCTGCCGTCGGACCTGGCCGACCTGCTGGAGCGCTGCCTCGACCCGGCCCCCGAGAGGCGGCCGGGGTCGATGGCGGTGGTCGCCGGGGAACTGGCGGCGATCCACCTGCGGATCACCGGGGAGCGGTACCGGCGCCTGGAGCCGAAGGCCGCCGACCTGCGCGCCGACGAGCTCAACAACCGGGCGCTCTCCCTGCTCGACCTCGACCGCGAGGAGGAGGCCGCCGCCTCGTTCACCGCGGCGCTGACGGCCGACCCGCAGCACGCCGAGGCGACCCTGAACTCGGGACTGTGGCGCTGGCGCCGTGGCGTGATCACCGACGAGGAACTGGTCGCCGACCTCGACGCCGTCCGTACCGACGCCGACGACGCCGGTCCCGCGCGGCACGCGCTCGGGCTCGTCCACCTCGAACGGGGCGACCTCGCCACGGCCCGGCCGCTCCTCGAACGCATCGACCGCGAGCAGCCCGGGGTGCGGGACGTGGGCGAGGCGCTGGACACGCTCGGCTCCGGAACCGTGCCGGACGCGGACTGCATCGGGATCAAGGAGATCCGCTGGAACCCGACCGCCGACGGGAAGCCCGCCCGGCTGCTCCACATCGACGTGTCCGCGGACGGGAGGACCGCCGTGACCGGTGGTCACGACGAACACGTCCGTGTGTGGGACGTGCGCACGGGCCGGTGCCTTCGCACGCTTCGCGGCCACGGGGCCAAGGTCCGGTCGGTCCGGCTCACTCCCGACGGCCGGTACTGCGCCTCGGTCGAGTACGACGCGGTCATGCGCATCTGGGACCTGTCCGACGGCAGGTGCCTGCGGGCCATCAGGGCGGCGAGGGCCTTCAGATGGGCGGCGGTCAGTGCGCGGGAGGGCATCGCCGTCGCCACGGAACCCGTCTGGAAGGGCGATGTGTACGGCGTCGACGTCGTCGTGTGGGACCTGCGCCGGCGCCGGGTCCGCTGGCGGCTGCACGGCCCGCTGGCGCAGTTCCCGGAAGCCGAGCTCAGCCCTGACGGACGCTGGGTCCTGGTGGCCGGATACGAGGACTGCATCGCCCGCCTCTGGGACCTGCGCACCGGGGAATGCGCGCGGGTGCTGGCCGGGAAGGGGGTGAACCAGCCCGCTCTGTGCTTCGACACCGGCAACGGCGTCGCGGCGGTCGCCGACAACCAGGATGCCGTCGGCATCTGGGACCTGCGGACCGGGCGTCGGGTCCGGACCCTGCGGGGCCCCGTCACGTCGCTCGCGCTCAGCGCCGACGCCGCGAAGCTCCTGGTCGGTGCCCGCGACGGTGCGGTCCGCCTGTGGGACCTGGGGACCGGCAGGTGCCTGCGGACGTTCCGGGGCCACCGAGGCGAGGCGGGCCATGTCCGCTGGGGCGCCGGCGACCGGTTCGCGCTGTCCGCGTCGCTCGACAACACCGTGCGGCTGTGGCGGATGCCCGGCTCTCCCGCCGCGCCGTTCCAGGTGAGCCGGCCCCGCAGGCACGGCGTGCTGAACCTGTTGGAGGAGAAGGTGAAGGCACTGGTCGGGACCGCGGCGGCCCGGGAGGCGGCGGGCGACCGCGCCGCCGCGCTCGACACGCTCCGGGAGGCCCGCGCCGTCCCCGGGTACGAGCGCGCTCCCGACGTGATGGCCGCCTGGCGCTCCCTCAGCCGGTCACTGGTCCACACCGGCGTCCGTGCGGTCTGGCCCGCCCGCAGTTTCGCGGCGCACCGGTCGGGCGTCGGTTCGCTCGACATCAGCGCGGGCGGGGACGTCATGGCCACCAGCGACGGCGCCGAGATCCGGCTCTGGGACCCGGGCACCGGCGCGCTCCTGCGGACCATCACCGTCCACGAGGAACGCGAGCACAGCTTCTTCGTCGGCATCGACGCGGTGCAGCTCAGCGCCGACGGCGGCACCGTCATGGCCTGGGGCCGCAGCGGATCGGCCAAGGCCTGGTCGACCGGCAGCGGCGCGCAACGGTACTCGATGTCCGACGACCGGCTCATCGGCACGGATGCCATGCCCGAGTCGCTCAGGTGGATGATTCCCGTGGCCATGAGTCCCGACGCGGCCCGGTTCACCGCCGACGGGCGCCGCGCGCTCATCGGCGGCGACGGAAACGACCGGCGGTTCCGGCTCTGGGACCTGGAGACCGGCACCCTCCTGCGCGAGCTCGAGGGCCACACGGGAATGCCCAGGGCCGTGTGGATCGGCCCGGGCGACCGGACCGCCGCCACGGGCGCGAGCGACGGGACGGTCCGCCTGTGGGACCTCGGGACCGGCCGCTGCCGTGCCGTGCTGCGCGGTCACACGCATTGGGTCATGGCCGTGACGATGAGCGCCGACGGAAGCCTGGTGGCCTCCGCCGGCGGCTACGACGACCTGTCGGTCCGCGTGTGGGACACCGCCACCGGCGCCTGCACCGCGGTGCTCGAAGGGCAGCGCGGCAACGCGCGGAAGATGCGCTTCACCCCCGACGGTCGCTTTCTGGTCTCGACCCATGACGGCGAAGAGATGCGGCTGTGGGACCTGGCGACCGGCACCTGCTCGCGGACGGTGGAGGCCCAGCCCGGGCAACTGGGCCGGCTCGCTCTGACGGCCGACGGCGCGTACGCGGTCTCGGGAGGAAGCGACGGGCGGGTACGCCTGTGGACGCTCGACTGGGAGCTGGCGGAACCGCGGGCCTGACCCGCTCACAGCCCCCAGCGCTCGCGGTACCGGCGCGCGAACTCCACCGCGTATTGGTGCGGGTACGAGCGCTGGGTGTCCGTGACCTCCAGGACCGCGTCGTCGGCGACGAAGAAGAGCCCGCGTCCGAACCTGACCTCGCCGACGGCGACCGGCGCGTAGACCTGCCATCCGCAGTCCACCCGGTCGGCCACGAGGTCCGCGACCCGGTAGTCGGGGCCGTCCAGTCCGTGGGCGAGCATGTGGCGGCCCACGATCGCGATCGCGTGGTGGCGGGGCAGCTGCGGCAGGTCGGTGCGACGCACGACGCCCGCCATCACCAGCTGGTGGTAGGCGCCGTCGAGGTCGACGCCCTCGCCGTCCCCGAAGACCTCGGCCAGCATGCCGCGCTCGGCGAACTCCCCTTCGGCGGCTGTGACCAGGCGCAGCACGGCCGACTCGGTGTCCCGCGCGACGCGCCGGGCCAGCTTCGACACGATGCCGGCGACCGTTCCGCCGGTCCAGACCCCGGGAACCGCCGTCGCGAGTTCCTCCATCACCGGCGATTCGCCCCGCAGCCAGCGCCCGCTCTCCCACCAGTAGCAGAAGGACAGCAGACCGGACTCGGCCCGTTCGTCGAGCAGTGGATCGGCCACCCATTCCGGCGCCCCCGCGAACAGCTCGGGGTGCGGCGCGTCGCCGCGATAGGCATCGGCCAGGCCGGGCGCGTCCCAGACGCCGCCGGACAGGACGGCGCGGCCGCCCGCGAGCATCCACAGTGTCGAGCCGCCGCGTGTCGAGCTCTCGAACCACGCGTGGGAAGGCCGCATCCGCGGCCCCCATTCGGAACCGGCCGCGACGAACGCCGCCGACAGGACGGCCCAGCGCGCCCAGGTCTCGGTGAGGCCGGGCATCTCGTCCGGCGGGACACCCCGTGCGGACCGCGCGCCGTGCGAGTCGGCCGGCAGGGCGGCCTTCCGCGGGCTGCGCAGCTGTCTGCCGCCGTGGCCGACGAACGCGGACAACCAGGTGGGGAGCTTCTCCGCGGACCAGTCGAAGGCTTCGAGGTCGACCCGGTAGTCCTCGGGGGCGAACAGGTGATCGTCGGGGAACGGCTCGTCGCCGTAGTCGAAGTCCACCTCGACGCCGCCGTCGACGTGCAGGTCGAGCGTCATCCGCCACCAGGGCCCGCGCGGCAGCCGGGCGGTGGTCCGGCGCAGCTCGCGGGCCAGCCGGAGCGTGTCGGGGCCCGGCGCGGCGTCGGTGGAGGCCAGGTCGGTCGCATGGAGGACATGCGAGGCCTCGCGGCGCAGCGTCAGGGCGAACACCGCGGTGATCCGCCGGCAGCCGGCCGGAGCCTCGGCCAGGAGGGACTCGGCGAGACGCCGGGTCTGCCGGTCCGCGAGGGCGAGGACCGCCGGATCCGCGGCGGGCTCGGGGACGAGCACATGGCGGGAGTCGGTGCCGGGCCCCGGGAACGCTTCGTGAAAGGCCTCCGAGAAGGAGCCGCCGTCGCCCGTCACAGCGGCCATGCCCTTCGCAGCCTACTGATCAGTGTGTCGGGGCCGAGGGCCCGCTTGAGCTGGAACAGGTAGCCGACGGGCGACTCCTGCACGATCTCGCGGCGTTTGCGGCGCCACTGGAGGGGCGCGCCGACGATGCAGCCGGCGACGACGGCGGGGACGGTCAGCGCCGGGGTGACGCCGACCGCTTCCGCCGCGGCCGCGGCCAGCGGCGGGAGGGCGACCGACTTGACATTGGCCAGGGCCCGGGCGGTTTCGAGGCCGGCGCTGCGCATGCGGTCGTCCAGGTCGTCGAGCCGCGCGCGGACCTCGCGGTCGACCTCGGTGTGCAGGTACTCCTGGTAGAGCCCCGCGTCCCGCACGTCCTCGACGGCGCCGAGCAGCCCGACCTGCTCGGCCGTGAACTCCCGGAACCCGTCCAGTTCTGCCCCGAATTCGGCACGGATCTCAAGGATCTTCTCGATCGGGACGGCCCGCAGATCCGCGGGGACCACCGTCGCGAACGCCAGGAACACGAACGCCTCCTCGGATGCCGGCCGCGCCGCGGAGCTGTCGGCCGGGAGGTCGCCGAGGAGCACTGCTGCCAGCCGCTCGAAGGTCCAGCCGGACATGGCGGCGTGCGGCAGCGTCCGGTCGGTGATCGGGTGCAGGCGGTTCTCGGCGGCGATCTGCTCGGCCAGCGCGAGCATGTGGACGGTGGCCAGCTCGGGGTGCATCGCCACCCAGATCCCGCCGCGGCCCGGGCGGGCGAGCGCGAGCCCCTGGTCGACGGCCGAGTCGAGGAGGTGCCCGCTGATTCGGCTGGCGTGGACGTAGCCGAAACGCGGGTTGAGCCAGGTCGGGTCACCCTCGTCGACCTCCTCCCGGCCCGCCGAGAACCCGCCCGCGTTGCCGAATCCGGCCTCGGCGACCGGTAGGCCCCAGGTCTCGATCCGGTCGAGGCCGAAGCGCTCCCGGAGGGCGGCACCGTGTTCGTGGAGCAGTTCCAGGAACGGCTCGGCGACTTCGCGGGCGGCCCAGGCGGGCGGTTCGACGTCGAGCAGCCAGCGCGCGGCGTGGAGTTCCCTGGCGGCGGGCGAGTCCTGGAGCGGGTAGCCCGGCGGGCGGATCCGGGCCATCTTGGGCCAGTACAGGGCTGCGTACTTGAGCCAGTCGTCGTCGCGGACGTGGATGTGCGGGTAGTAGAGGGCGAACCGGTCCATCAGGCATTCCCTCCGCGCCGCGCGTCGGTGAGGATCGCAGCCGCCCGGACGCGGACTCGCGGTTCGCCGTCGAGGCGGCCCTCGCCGGTCATCGGGGTTCCCAGGTCGAGTGGCCCTTCGCCCGCGGACCGGTTCCGCGGTACCACGGTCCTCCGCAGTGACTCCGGTGTCGGTTCCGGCATGAGCGGGTGGAGTCCGAGCGCGTAGGGGACCCGTCCCGTGATGATGGCAGCTGTCACACCCCGAGTGTGTCCCAACTCCCTTGGTTTCGGGGCGATACCGTTGCATCGCCGGGCCGTTCCCCGCGGATCGCCCGGCGGCCCGGACGCGGATGCCCGACCGGCCTCGGGACACGGACGGCCGTCGTGACCTGCCCGTACCCGGGGACGTCACCGCCGGCCTCGACGGATTCCTCGACGCGTTCCGGTACTGCGTCCGCGCCGCGGTCGGATGCGGGCGGGTGGTGCGCCGGACGAACGCCGAAGGGCCCGCCCTGATCCGTCCGACGTACCGCCAGTTCGTGCCGCACGGCGCTGCCTTCGGGCGGGCTGCGCCGAGCGGCTCGACCGGCGCGGCCCGGACGCCCTCCGGACCGGACGGGTCCGCCACCCCGGGAAAAGCAGCATGACCACCACCGGCACCGCCCTCCGGCGCGCCTCGGCCGAGGGGCGCGTCCTCGCCACCGGCCTCACCACCTGCCTGGCCACCGCCCCCGCCGCGGCGGCTGCCACAGCCTCCGTCGACGCGGCCCCCGCCGCCGGACCCGGCCGCTACCACCGGCAGCGCCTGGAGTGGCGCGGCTGCGCCCGGGCGGGAACGACCGGACGGGCCGCGCCCTTGACGCCGTGGGCGCGCGCTGCGCGGACGTGACCGTACCGCTCGACCACCGCGACCCCGGAGGCAGGACCATCACCATCGCCATTTCCCGCCTGAAGGCCACCGACACCCGCCGCCGGATCGGCTCCCTCCTGGTCAACCCCGGAGGCCCGGGCGGCCCCGGCCTCGGCATCGGGCTCACCGTGCGCCCCGCGTGAAGGAGACCGGCGCCCAGCGGCCTGCGCTCAGCCGGTCAGCAGTATTACCTCGGTGCCTTCCGCCGGCCAGGTCGAGCGCGCCACCAGCGCGCTCGCCTCCTCCGTCGACCACGCCGTCCCCCGCGACCAGGCCGTCCGCTCCGGCCGCCTCGCCACCGCCCGCCTCGCCGGCAAGGACCTCGACGGCGCCCTTGACGCCGCCAACCGCGGCCTCGGGCTCCTCGAAACCAAGGTCCACTCTGTCCGCGCCGTCAACCGCCTCACCAAGTTCGACGGCTACCTCAAGCCCTACGCGGCCGAGCCCGCCGTCGCCGAGTTCCGCGAGCGCCTGCGCGCGCTTCCTGCGATGGCCGCCTGAACACCAGGCGTACCGGCCATAATTCGCTCACCTTTGCCGAGCGCTGGATGGGGTCGGCTAGATCCCCTTGCTGTCCGCCTGGCCTTGAACAGGACCCACCGGCCTGCCGCCGACCCCTGCTGCCTGGTGCGGCACGCTGCGCTAAGGCCCGGCCGCGTCCGGGCCTTAGCCGTTCATCACCGCCACCACAGCTCTCACCTGGGGCGAGCGTCGGCGCCCGCCACAGGTACTCCGTCATCAGCTGGCAGCCGCGAGCAGTCGGCTGGCGCCAGGTCCACTGGGGGCCGGGTCCATGGCAGCCACCGTGCGGACCGTCTGCGCCAGTTGGTGCTCGACGTCCAGCTGGGCGGCCGCAGCAGCCTTGAGCTGTTCGAAGCCGACCCTCAGGAAGGTGTCCATCTGCTCGGTCAGGGTGTACTCGGGGCCGTCGGTCAGGACGGGTTCGGACATGGCAGGATTCCTCTCTCGACGATCAGGCGGGCCAGAGTGCTTCGGGCTCGTTTGAGGTTCTGGCGCACACTCGCCGCCGACACCTCCAGGATGCCGGCGATCTCGGTCGGTGAACGGCCGTCGTAGACCAGGGCCATCGTAGTGCGCTGCTGCGGGGGCAGCTCAGCCAGTAGTTCGATCACCTGGCGGGCCTGTAGGCCAAGTTCCAGGTCCCCGGTGACCGTGGTGTCCGGCGGCGCCGGGGACGCTTCGAGGATGTGGATACGGTCCTTGCGGATCAGCCGCACCCACATGCGGTAAGCAACGCTCCGCAGCCACGCGATCCGAGAGGTGACTGCAGACCACTTCCGCAGGATCTCCACGAAGGCCATCTGGGCAGCGTCTTGAGCCTCCACCAGCCGCGCTCCCGCTGCCACCAGGAAGCCGACGAGATTGCCGAACTCCGCCCGGAAGAGAACTTCGAACTCGCGCTCGACATTGTCCGCCAGGCTGAGTTCGTACTCCCGGCGCGCGAGTTCGAAGGTGCGGCGCCACGACACAACGGTGGGTCGACGCCGCAGCAGGGCGCGGCGCTCCCGCTCGGTCATCCCACCCCAGATCCCGAACTCCACCCGATTGTCCAGCGCGTCCGCCAGGCACTCGGTGCGGACCGGGCACCCGCTGCACACCCCTTTCGAGCGGTTCTGCGCCGCGCCCTGGACGAACAGTTCGCCAGGGTCAGTGGTCCGGCAGGCGGCCTGTGCCGACCAGTCATCGACCCAGCCCATGCGGCGTCACGTCCTCTCCTGCGCTGCCGACCTCGATCACGATTCCCACGCCGTCCCGCTCGACGAATCGGCTGCCAGCGGGCAGCTCCCGGGCCACGGCGACGCGTGACGTGGACCGCACCCGCTCCAGCCTCACGGCGGCGCGCGTACGTACCCACAGCGCCACGATCGCACCCGCTTGTGCGATCACCCCCATCACAACGCCTACCTCAAGTTCCGTCACTTTAGGGCCCTTCCCGCCTCGACGTCCCGCATCTGTCCGAGGGAGTGCCTCCATCACCACCGGGGCGTGACGTCCGCCGGGGAAATTTTTTCGGCGGGTAGGCCGACAGGCCGCCCCAAACGACGGGCGCACTTCACGGCAACGTCCCGAGATGCGGCGCCCCGTCGGTCTGGAGATGGTCAGGGACGGGTGGTTCGGGGTGGTGCTGCGGGCGCGGCAGGGCCGCGGTTCGGGCGAGGGAGCGGTGGTTCGCCGGTTGGCGCGGGCGCGGAAGGCGCCGGCGGATCTGGTGCTGCGGGCGCGGATGATCGAGCTGAGTCGGGCGGGGTCGAGGGTGCCCGCGATCGCGGCCAAGCTGATGTGTAGCCAGAAGACCGTGCGGTGCTGGATCCACCGCTTCAACCGGGACCGCCTTGAGGGCCTGGAGGGTCTGGGAGGGCAGGGCCGCAGGCGTCGGATCACCGAGGCCGAGCGATCGGCAGGATGCGGACCTGCTCTTCGGTTGACCATCAGTCGACGCCGCCTGCTCACCTTGGCCAACGGTTGTACGGGACAGCCCTTAGATTGACCCAATGGTGGACTCCGATCCACTGAACCAACCTGTCGGGGCGCCGTCCGTATCCCGGGCGGCGCCCCGGCGCACCAGAAATGTGGAATGGAAAATGCGCAAGAGACGTAATCCGTGGGCGCTCGCCTACCTCCTGGTCGGGCTCGTGTTCTTGCTGATCGCTGTCGCTGTAGCGGCCACTGCCACCAGGGTCGACGACCTCATCCCCATCGTCCTTGGCGGTGTTCCGGGCCTGGTACTGACGATCCGTGCCCCGATGTACGGCGTCGCATTCGGAGACACCGGCCTGAAGTACTCCGGCCTGCTCAACTCGCGCTCCTACACCTGGTCCGAGATCCAGGAGGTGAGGCCCGCCGTCGTTTCGGGAACCCTGTTCTCCTCGACCGTCCCGGAACTGCTCCTGGCCTCGGGCAAGACCGACCAGTTCCCGATGCTGGCGGGCTACGGGTCGGGGAACACGCCCAACCAGCGGATCGAGCAGCTCGTGGCCGAATTGGAAGAGGCGCGCTCGTCCGCCCTCTCCTCAGCACGGTGATCACGCTCTCCGAAACTCCGACTTGGCTTCTCCGTTCCTGCTGGTCAGCAGCTTGGGAGCGGAGACGCCCTTGTCTCCTCTTCTGATCATGCCGACTTCGGTCAAACGACTCGGCCCGGACCCCATGGCGGTGTCCGGGCCGAGTTCTCGCTTGCGGGGCGGGCACCGCCATCGTGCGGTCCGGGCGGCACGGGCGTGCCGGACGAACACCGGGACCTGGGCGCCGTCGAATTCCTCCAGGACCTGTTGGGCCGGTTCGTCGCCGCCGGGGCTTGCCAGGAGCGTGCGGGCCTCGGCGCGCAGGGCCGGGAGTTTCTTCTTCGAGGCGGCGCCGGCGGTGTTCGGCCTGTCGGCAGGCGGGGCCGCAGTGCAGGGCGGGGCGGCCGGTAGCCGCCTTCGGCAGGGGCGGCCGCCTCGCGCGTGTCCGGGAGGCTGGTTGCGCGCTGCCCGTCACCTCGAGAGACCCGTCGGCGGGCAGTGACGATCCGGGCCGGCCCGGGGCCGATGGCGAGATCGGGGCAGGGATTCAGGGGATGAAGAGGCTCTGGGCGCCGGTGGTGATCTCGTCGTCACCGGCGCTGATGCGGCCGAGCTCCTCTCCGCTGCAGTCCGGACCCGAGTAGACGGTCACGGCCGTGTCGGTGTTGTTGTCGACGATGCTGGAGTCCTCCAGGGGGTAGCAGCCGGAGGGGTCCGTGTAGACCTCTTCGTTGTTGAGGTAGAGGTTTCCGGTGGCTGCGGTGGCCGGGCCGACGGGCAGGACCAGGGCGGCAGCGGTCATCAACGGGACGCCGAGAGCGGCGCGGCAGGTGATTCTCATAACCATGTGCATAGCCATTTCGGGCCGGTGCCGTAGCAGGGACGGGCAGGGGTCGCCCTTGGAGGGCGGGCCCGATGGGCCGAATGCCGGGTGCCCCACGGCCGCCGCCGACGACGACGACCACGACCCCGGTCCCGGCCCGCGGCCCGGACACGCCGACGGCGCTCCCGTCGGCGGCCAGGGCGGTATGGAGGCGCCGACGCATCAGCTCCGGCCGGCTGTCGGGGGTACGGAGTGTGCGCGGCTGCTCGGTCGTGGCCATCCGGAACTGGAGCGGCGCGGCGACCACGGCGTGGTCGATCTCGGGCGGCACAGCCACCACGGGCTCCTCACGATCGGGTGCCCGCCGCCCCGGTGGCGGCGAGCACCCGCAGGAAAGCCCACGCTTCACCGGTTTTCTCACCAGGACCGGCCCCTACGGTCACGACCCGACAACGGGTGTTCCAACCGGTCCGGCAACCGACGGTGAGAACCGGTGCGCCAACCGGTGGCCGACCATCCCGGCCACAACGCCCGGGGTTTCCTGACGAAAGCGCAGGTCAGTGGCCATGGTCAGTGGCCGTCAAAGTGGAACTCACCACCCCGACAACCCTCTCCTTCCGCTTCCTGCCCCTGGCCTTGCGGGTGGTGGTTGGCCGGTTGGGTGAGGCGGTGGAGTTGAGGGTTCGCTGCGCCTGCGGAGGGCTTCTTCTTCGGCACCGCCTCCTCGGCCGGGGCCGCCAGCGGCTCGACGCCGAGCACGACCAGGCGCTCGCGCTGCCCGTCCATCAGCCCCTGCCACACGATGTGCTGACGCTGCCGCTCCACCCACCGCCCCACATCCAGCCCTTGCAAGGTCGCCCCCGGCGGCAGATCACCGAGCTGCGCCCCGCCCTCGACGCAGTCGGCGACGGCGGCGTAGTGGCGCTGCCAGTCCAGCGGCCACGCGTGGTTCCAGTCCGGGTCGATCCCCGCGAGCGCCTCCACCCGGTCCGGCCGTCGGAGATGCCCTCGGCCAGGCCGCCCGACCCGCCACCGCCACCGCCACCGCCACCGCCGGACCGTTGCCGCTTCTGCCGATGACCGCCACCACCGCGCGGAGGACCCGTGCGGACGGACGGTGCGCGGGCCTGGGTGCGGTCGGCCGGTTTCGTCGACTGGTTGTCCGGAACGGGGCTACAGATGCCCGCCATCACGCCCGTACCGTATGTGTTCGCGCCGTTACGGATCGTGCTTTCGGGTCGGAGGTGGGGCCGGTTCGTCCGTCGTGCCACGACGTCGAACCGCCCGCACCTCACCCCGCACTCCTCGCCCCCGTGCGCCGTGCCGGCCGCCCCTGTCCTGCCGACGAAAGGTGTGCACCGCCCGTGGCTCTTCCCGATCGCGCTCAGACCCAGCCCGCCACCGCCCTGACGAGGGACCTGAACGCCGCCGTCGTGGTCCCCGACCCGGGCGCCGACGCGGAGGCCGCGTTCGCCTCCCGGGGCCTGGTCGCCGCGCTGCCCGCCGACTTCACCGTCGAGAAGGAGGGCGGCGGCCCGGTGCCCGCCTGGTCCCTGGCGCCGTTCCAGTTCCTCACCGGCCAGGCTCCGGACACCGTCAACCCGAGCCTGTGGCGCAACGCCGTGCTGAACATGAACGCGGGCCTGTTCGAGGTCGTCGAGAACGCCGTCTACCAGGTCCGGGGCATGGACCTGTCCAACATCACCTTTCTGGAGGACCCCACCGGCGCCTCCCGGGAGATCGTGGTCGTCGACCCTCTCATCAGCGAGGAGACCGCCGCCGCCGCACTCGCGCTCTACCGCGAGCACCGGGGCGACGACCGCGTCATCCGCGCGGTGATCTTCACCCACTCCCACCTCGACCACTACGGCGGCGTGCTGGGCCTCTGGGACGACCGGACCCTCCCCGACGGCGTCGAGATCATCGCCCCCGACGGCTTCCTGGAGCACGCCGTCAGCGAGAACGTCTACGCGGGCAACGCCATGCAGCGCCGCGCCCAGTTCATGTACGGCTCCCTGCTGGAGCGCTCCGCGCAGGGACAGGTGGACGCCGGCCTCGGCAAGGCCAACTCCCTGGGCACCTCGGGACTGCTCGCCCCGACGTTCACGGTCACCTCCGACATCGCCGCCCCCGGCATCGTCCAAGCGTTCGGACCGGTGAACATCGAGTTCCAGCTCACCCCCGGCACCGAGGCCCCGGCCGAGCTGAACTTCTACCTCCCCGACATCCGCTCACTGTGCATGGCCGAGAACGCCACCCCCACCCTCCACAACCTCTACAGCCTGCGCGGCGCCCAGGTCCGCGACGCCAAGGCCTGGTCGGAGTTCCTGATCCAGTCCACCGACTGGTACGCCGACCGCTCCGACTCCCTGTTCGCCTCCCACTTCTGGCCCCGCTGGAACAGCGAGCAGGAACCGGAGACGGTCCGGTCCTTCCTCACCTCGCAGGCCGACCTGTACCGCTACCTGCACGACCAGTCGCTGCGCCTGGCCAACCACGGCCGGACCATCACGGAGATCGGCGAGGAACTCGACGGCGCCGTACCCCAGTCGCTGGCCGGGCAGTGGTTCAACCGGGGCTACTACGGCACCGTCAACCACGACTCCAAGGCCGTCTACCAGCGCTACCTCGGCTGGTACGACGGCAACGCCGCCCACCTGCACGCCCTGCCCCCGGAGGAGGCCGGCGCCCGGTACGTCGACGCCTTCGGCGGCGCGGACAAGGTCGTGGACATCGCCCGGACGACCTTCGACAACGCCAAGACCGCGCAGGACTACCGGTTCGCCGCGGAGCTGCTCACCCACGTGGTCTTCGCCGACCCGACGAACACCGGCGCCCGCGGCCTCCAGGCCGACGTCCTCGAACAGCTCGGCTACCAGGCCGAGAGCGGTCCCTGGCGCAACTTCTACCTCGCCGCCGCCAACGAACTGCGCGTCCGCCCGGCGGACAGCCCCGTCGCCCTGCCGTCGCCGCAGATCATCACCCCTCCGGTCCTGGCCGCGATGCCGCTGGAGATGCTCTTCGACTACTTCGGCATCCGTCTCAACGGGCCGAACGCCGCCGAGCAGCCCCTGAGCATCGGCCTCACCGTCACCGGCGGCATCCCGGACGACCCCGCCGCCTATACCCTGCGCGTGCGCAACGGCGTCCTCGTCCAGTACCCGGACACCCTCGAACCCGCCACCGCCGACGCCGTCTACGACATCACCCGTGACGGCCTCAACCGGCTCGCCATCGCCGCCACCACCCCCGACCAGCTCCTCGCCGACGGTTCCCTCACCGTGACCAGCGGCACCATCGACCCGCTGAACACGCTCAACGCCCTCCTCGACACCTTCGAGTACTGGTTCGGTCTCACCACCCCCTGACCGCGCCCGCGGGTCCTGTCCCTCCCCGCCCCGGGAAAGGGACAGGACCCGCCCCCACGGGCGCTGCGTGCCCCGCACCGCCGCAGTTTCGCGGTGAGGTGGTGGGCGGTGACCGGCCGGCGAGGGGGCACCGGCTCCGGTGGCCGTCAGGCCTGCCGCTCGGCCTCCTCCAACCGCGCCGACTCCGCCAGCAGCTCCTCGGCGGTCCCCCGACCAGGCCGGTTGCCAGGTGAGGTCGAGGGCGCCGTCGATCGTCGCGGTGCAGGGCTGCGCGGAGCCGGCGAGGTCCGCGTGGTCCAGGAGGGCCGGTGTCCCGGTCTCCAGCGCGTTGGCGATGTCCTGGAGCATCGACGTCACCGAGGCCCATCGGGGAACGTCCAGGTCCCACGTCTCGTGATCCCAGAGGAGCACCGCGCCGTGCGTGTCACCGGGCCGGAGGTCGACGATCAGTCCGTCGCCGCCGGGGCTCAGCGCAATCGGCATGAACTCCCGCTGGTAGCGGGCCTCGGGCTGGCCGTTCTCGTCGAAGGAGTCGCCTTCCTGCTCTGCGACCAGCAGCCAGATGTCGTGGGTCTCCAGGGCCTCGTCCAACGGGACCGGGGCGAATTCGCCAGGTATCCAGTGGCTCGCGGTGACGTCGGGCAGCAGCCACCAGGCCCGCAGGTCGGCGGGCAGGGGCAGGCCGAGGTCCTTCTCGAACGCGTCCAGGCGGGAGGCATCCGGCGCTGGTCTCGCCGGGCCTCGTCGGGTGTGGGCAGTGAGCCAGGTACCGATGCGGCTCCAGGAGGTCGGGACGTCGGTGTGTCGAAGCGGGCTAGTTGTCACCAGCTGCGTGGGGCGACCTCGGTGAAGTTGTGAGGTGAGGCAGGATGCTTGTCACCGCTTAGGCGCGATATCTGTCACCTGCGACTTTTGCTGGGCTTTTCTGTCACCTGCTGTTCGTTGGAGATCAGCTTCGGCCGGTGTGGGGCGGCTGATTCCATGGCTCGCGTGTTCGATCAAGCGGGTGTCGGGGACGTGTCGGCCGTGGTGTGGTCCGATCGGTGCGAGTGGACCGATCTGGTCGTCGAGGTACCGGTGGAGGCGGGGCGTCCGACTCTTCGCCTCGGGGACAACTGGCTGCGACGGTGGTCGGCGACGTGGAGAGCTCGCGCCGGTGAGGTGTCGTGCGCGGTGCGGGACCTGGACGGCATCGTCATCTCCGGGCGGCCGGTACGCCGGTTCTCCTGGCGGCGCGATCAACGGCACCGCCCGAACCTCCAGGCCCTGGTCAGTACCGGTCGGCTCCACGGCGCGGAGAGCCTGGAGGAGGCGCGGGTCCTGCTGGCGCTGGATTTTGCCGGGGACCTGGTCGAGGTGGCGTCGCAGCCGTTCCGGTTGCGGTTCGAGTGCGAGGCGGGGCGCCGCAGCCACATCCCCGACTTTCTGGCCATGACCCGGTCGGGCTGGTGGCTGATCGATGTCCGGCCCGCCGCGCTGGTGCGCGAGGCGGACCTGGTGGCGTTCGCGGCGGCGGCGGAAGCGGCGCTGGCGTGCGGTTGGCGGTACACGGTGGTGGGTGGCTGGCAGGAACACGCTCTCGCCGCGCTGGACGCCTTCTCCTCGCGGCGCAGACCGTTGTCGGATCCGCTGGAGCTGCGGCCCGGTCTTCTGGTCGCCGCCCGGGACGGGCTGACGTTCGGTGAGCTCGCCGCGGTCGGCGGCTGCGAGCCGGTGGCCCGGGCCCAGCTGCTGCACCTGCTGTGGGGACGAAGCCTCGGCGTCGACCTGCGCCGGCCGCTGACCGACCGGTCGCCGGTGCGAGCGGGGGCCGACCGGTGAGGGGTACGGCGGCGGTGCTGGACCTGTCGCCGGGCGCCGGCCTGGTGGTGGACGGACGCGAGTGGACGGTGGAGCGGCGCGAGCCGCACCTGGGCCGGGTGCAGTTGGTCGCCGCCGACGGCGAGCGGCAGGCGGTGAGCTTCCGTTTCCTGGCCAACCACCCCGGCTGCCGGGCTTCGTCGCGCACGGCGGCGGCGGGTCCCGAGCGCGGCCGCCAGGTGCGCACGACCGGTGACCTACCGCGCGAACGGCGTGAGCTGGCGCTGCTGAGGATGGCCCACCTGCTGGAGGTGGCCACCGGGTTCCGCGGAGGCGATCCGCTGCGGCCCGGCCCGGGCGAGCCCCGGACCGGCTACGACCCCGGCACGACCACGCTGTCGCAGCGCAGGCTGGCGAAGGTCACGGAGCTCGCCGCCCTGGACCCGCAGCAGGCGAAGCTGCTCGGCCTCGCGCGGGTCGG
The DNA here is from genome assembly GCF_042677365.1 of Kitasatospora sp. NPDC127116. Taxonomy (NCBI): domain Bacteria; kingdom Bacillati; phylum Actinomycetota; class Actinomycetes; order Kitasatosporales; family Streptomycetaceae; genus Kitasatospora; species Kitasatospora sp. NPDC127116. The sequence continues at coordinate 38,422 of NZ_JBHXTL010000005.1, read as the reverse complement.
GTACCGCACACTGATCCGCTGGGAGAGGGACCGGCGCCGCTTCGGCCTCGCGGGATGCGCGGACGGCCGCTGGCTGCGGGAGAGCGGCGGACACCCGTCGGTGAGCGAGCAGGTGCGCGAGGCGCTGTTCGCGGTGCGGGAGGAGACCCGCTACGCCTCCCGGGTGTCGATGCGCACGAAGGAGCGGATGGTCCACCGGTACGTGCGCGAGCGGTTCGGCGACGGGGTGCCGGTTCCCGGCTACGACACGCTGCGCCGGGTGTGGCGGGAGTGGTTCGGCCCGGGCGGCACCCGGCCCCGCTACGCGCGCACCGTGGAGACGGTGTTCGACGGCGGGCACGTCCTGGTGCACCGTCCGGGCCAGGTGGTGGCACTGGACACGACCGTGCTGCCGGTGTTCGTGCGCGAGGGCGTGTTCGGCGAGCCGGTGAAGGTCCACCTGACGATCGCGCTCGACGTCTACACCCACTCGGTCTGCGCGTTCCGCCTCACCCTGGTGTCGGACACCGCAGTGGACGTGGCGATGCTGCTGCGGGACGTGATGATGCCGCTGCCGATGCGCGCCGAGTGGGGCGAGGACCTGGAGTGGCCCTACCCGGGGCTTCCGGCAGCGGTGGTGGCCCAGTTCGCGGGGCACAAGGTGGCGGGCCTGCCGTTCTTCGCGCCGGAGACCGTGACCACCGACCACGGCGCGGTCTACCGCAACCACCACCTGGTGGAGGTGCAGCGGGTGCTGGGCTGCAACGTGCTGCCCGCCCGGGCGCTGCGGCCCACCGACAAGGCCGCCTGCGAGCGGGCCTTCGGGGTGATCCGCCAACTCCTGTTCGAGCAGCTGCCCGGCTACACCGGCGTGGACGTGGCGGATCGCGGTGCGGACCCGGCCGACGGGCCGCTGCTGACAGTGGAGGAGATGGAGCACCTGATCGCGACGTGGGTGGTGGCGGTGTGGCAGCGCCGGGCGCTGGGGGAGTTCGCGCCCGGCTGGGACCCTGACGGCTCGCACAGTCCGAACACGCTGTTCGCGGCCTCGTTCGCGCAGACCGGCTTCGCGATGGACATCCCCTCGCCGGAGCTGTTCTACGAACTCCTGCCCACGCACTACGTGCGCATCGACCGCCGCCGCGGGGTGAAGATCCGGGGCCTGTGGTACGACGACCCCAAGGTGCTCGGCCCCTACCGCGGCGAACGCTCCACGCGCGGCGGCGCCCACCCGGGCACGTGGGTGGTGCGCCGGGACCCGCGGGACCGCCGGTTCGTGTTCTTCCAGGACCCGCTCACCCACGACTGGCATCCGCTCGCCTGGACCGGGATGCCCCACGCGGATCGCACTCCGGCGTTCGGTGACGCCCGCGCCGGCGAACTGATGAAGAAGGCCGAGGCGGCCGGTCTGCGTCCCAGGTCCGACCGGGAGCTGCTGCCCGTCCTGCTGGAGATGCTGGCCGACGTCGCGCCGGTGGACGGCTGGAGGGGCCAACCAGGCCGGAGCGGGCGGATCGACCGCGCCCGCGAGACGGCCGCCGCCCGCACCGCCGCCGCCGACCGTCCACCGGCAGCCCAGCAGGCCGGGCCGGTCCGGGAGGTGCCGTGGCCGCAGCAGCGGCGGCAGGTCGAGGAGGCCGTCGACGGGGAGCGCCGCCACCGCCGCGAAGCCGCGACCGTCCAGGCCCCGGCCGGTGGCCCGGCCCGCCCGCTGAGCGCCGCCTTCTGGGACGGCAACCCGCTGCTGCTGCCCGCCGACACCGACGAAGCCCCGGAGCCGCCCCGGTGAACCCGACCATCGACGCCATGGGAATCGCGCCTCTGCTCGCCGCGGGCCCGCCACCCGACCGCAACCGGCTGGAGGGCTGGCAGCAGTGGCTCCGCACCCGCCACGCCTTCAGCCCCGCACCGCGCATCACGCTCGACGAGTACCGGACACTGCCGGCGCGCCGACGCGCACTGTACGACCTGCACCGCACCGCCACCCACGTCAACCTGCGACTGCAGGAGACCCCGATGAGCGCGGCCGTCGTGAAGGCGCTGCGAACCAGGCTGCAGAACAACGCGCTGAACTTCCAGCCCGGCACCCGGGTGGGGCTGATGGTCAGCGGCGGAGGATTCCAGGGCAAGACCGAGACGGTGTGCGACGCGGCCGCCTCGTTCGAGGACCTGTGGCGCGAGGTCCACCGCCAGCTCGCCCCGCACACCGAGCCGATACCCGGCACCCGCGACGCGTTCGTCCCGGTCGCCTACTGCCGGCTCCCGGTCAAGGCGACCCCGAAGGCGCTGTGCGCGAGCATCCTCGACTACTACGGGGCACCGCACCCCAAGACCCTCGACGCCATGATCCGCGCGGTGCGCGACTCGCTGCGCGACCACCGCACCACCGCCCTGCTGCTCGACGACATCACCCGTCTGCGCCTGCACCGCGAGGACGACCAGGACACCCTCGACCTGGTCCGCGAACTCATGGACCTGAACGTCACCCTGGTCCTGATCGGTGTGGACATTCCCCGCTCCGGCCTGCTGCGCGGCTCCTCCATCGACCCCGCCACCGGACAGCTGATCGTCCCCGACGTCCGCCAGGGCCGAAGCCACAACCCGTCGGCCGCCACCCAGACCGAGCGCCGCTTCGACCTCGTCGACCTCGACCCCTTCGCCTACACCACCCCCGGTCAGATCCGCGCGTTTGTCGACCACCTCACCGGCACCGAGGATCAGCTGCGACTCCTTCGCGCCGAGCCGGGGATGCTCACCGCCGGCACCATGCCCGAGTACCTGTTCCGTCGTACCGGCGGTGTCATCGGCCTGCTGCGGCGCCTGATCGAAGACGGCTGCGCGGAGGCGATGGCCGGAGGCGAGGAACGGCTGACCCGGGACCTGCTGGACGGCACCGTCATTCGCCCCTAGCGGCTCGGCGACCTCGACGCCCACGCCGGCGAGGTCCCCTCCATCCCGAAACCACCTCGTCGGCGGCGCCAGGCGCGTGCGGCCAACACGGTCTTCGACGACCAGGGCCACTACGGCACCGAGAGCAGTACCGGGTGAGCGCGTCCCGGCCGCTACCGCGCAGCCTCGACCCGCTGCCGGGTGAGAGCCTGCCCGGCTTCGTCCTGCGTCTGGCCCACCGCCTGGAGATCACCCCGCAGCACGTCCTGCGGCTCACCAGCCTCACGGTCGGCGCCCGGCAGATCGCCGTCCCGGGCTACCAGGCCGTCCACCTGCCGAAGGCGGCGGCCGCGGCGTTCGGCCGCGCGACCCGACTGAGTCCGGCCGAGGTGAGCGGTCTGTGCCTGTCGCCGTTCGCCTACCGCTACCGCCCCTACCAGCAGCACCTTGGCCGGGTCGACTTGTCGGAGCGGGCGCACTGGGCGGCGCCGGCCGGCTGGGCCTCCCACCGGCTGCGCCGCTACTGCCCCCAGTGTCTGGCATCGGACGGCACGACGGTCCAGCAGCGGCACGGCGGAGCATGGCGCAGGCTCTGGCACCTGCCCGTCTCCTTCGCCTGCCTCGCGCACCAACGGATGCTGGAGACCACCTGCCCGCACTGCGAGAAGCCGGTCAACCAGAACCTCGGAAGCCACCTGATCGCCCGCCCCGCCCTCGGCCTCCTACACCCCGCGCAGTGCCGCAACCCGGCCGCCGACACCGGCCACCCCGCTTGGCAGGAGGCCTGCGCCGGACGCCTCGACACCCCCGTACCGCCGACCACCGTGCCGGCCGACCAGCTCGACTGCCAACGCCACCTGCACGCCCTGCTCACCGAACCCGACCCCGACGCCCGCAGCATCGGCCAACACGTCAAGGCCCTCACCTGCTTCGACGACCTGTACACCGCCACGGTCCTGCTGCGTCCGGTACCCGCAGCCGGCGCCGATCCGGCGCCGCGCGAGCGCCGGATGCGCGGCGACTGCCGCCTCCCGCAGGACCCCGGGGATGCCGCCAAAGTCCTCACCACCGCGCACCAGCTCCTGGCCGCCGACGCGGCACAGGCCGAGACAATGATCAGGGAACTGCTGACGGCCGCCCGCTGGTCACCCCACCGCTGGCAGGCCGTCCTCAACAGCAACCACAACAGCTCACCCACGTTGAGCCGGTTGATCCGGGAAGCCGATTCCCTTCCACGGCCCCAGCCGAAGCCGCGAAAGCCCCAACCGCCGATCCCGCCCAGCCATCACGGCGCCTTCACCTGGCATCACATCCCGCAGTACCTCCCCGAGGAGTGGCTCCACTACTTCGATGCGCCCGCCGGTACACACGAGGCCCTGCGGCGTGCCGTGCCCGTCCACCTGGTCAAGATGATCGCTGGCGGATCGGTGCAGGACTGCGCCGAACGCCTTGGCGTGCCGTTCGGCACGGCGGCGTGGGCGATGGGCAACGCCCGCCGCCGCCTCGCCGACGCTGACGCCCTTGACGCGTTGGAAGCCGGCCTCCAGAAGCTGGCCGACCACCTTGATGCGCAGACATGCCTGGTCGACTACCACCGCCGCCGCCAGGCCCTTGATACCTGGTCTCTCTCCGAGGCCGACTGGCGCCGCCTGAGCGAGAACCTGCCCGAGCGCACCGGGCGGCGCTTCGACGACGCAGTGCGCCGCGATACCGCCGCTGTCCTGATCTGGACGGACATCACCCAGAGCCACTCCCACCAGGCCTACGTCGTTCACCGGGCACGCGCCGCTGCGCTTCCCGCCCGCAGCCCGCTCCTGCAATCCTTGACGGAGACTCGCTACCAGCGCCGCTGCGGCCGCGCCTGGGAACTACGGCCGATCGCCGAACAACTCGACGCGTACGCTCGCGATCTCGCCACCGCGATTGATCGGCCCTGCAACTGAGGGCGCATCCCCGTACCGCACAGCCTGGGCGGCCGGCTCCCGCCCCGCACGTGAAGGGCGACGAAGCAGAGGCTGTCGGCGTGTGCCGACGACCCCCTTGTCACCGGCGCCGGGTCTTGGGCTCCTCCTGCGCCTTGGCCGTCATCCTCGGCCGCGTGTCGAACGGTCTGGCTCAGCGGGCCCAGTGCCTTTGACGAGTAGTCCCTGCTTTTCACCGACTGTAGGGGCGACTCCCCATATCCCAGGACGCGATGCTGGGAAGTTGTCCGCCCGCTCCTGGTGACATCACGTTGATGCTCATTGACCCCGTCGAAGCCATCAGACCCGCCGACGCGGGTTGAAATCCGTCATGGCAGCTTCGGTCGGAAAGGCACATACGCATGCATCTTGGGCCCCTGACGCCGGACAGCGGAGACCAGGATGCGTGCCGGCTGCTACGGGTGTCGGTGGCCTGCGGCCTTTAGGCGCGTGGGCAGCCACGCACGATAGCGGCGCAGGGCCTGGCGCTGCTGACGCTGCTCCCCGAGCAGGGCGATCGCCGGGTGGATGCCGGGCCTGGGCCTGCTGCCGCGGGCGATGCGGCGCAGTTGGCGGCGGACCTGGGCCATGCTGGCGGCTGAGGCGAGGGGCTTGTCCTTCCAGGTGACCGGTCGCATCTGGCGGTCGGCCTCGCGGCCGTTGAACCAGTGGTCGGGGAGGTCGGGGGTGACGGCGAGGGCGGTGCCCATGCCGACGAGTGCGACGCCGCTGGCGAGGACCTGTTCGGCGGTGGTGCGCCGGGTGATGCCGCCGGTGAGCATCAACGGGACGGGGCTGGTGGTGACCAGGTCCTTGGCCAGCTCCAGGAAGTACGCCTCGCGGGCCTGCGTGCGGGTGTCGGTGGCTCGGCCGGTCATGGCGGGGCTCTCGTAGCTGCCGCCGGAGAGTTCGACCAGGTCGACGTCGAGCAGGGACAGCCACTCGATCACCTGGCGTGCGTCGTCGGCGTCGAAGCCGCCGCGCTGGAAGTCGGCGGAGTTGAGCTTCACGGCGACGGTGAATGACGGGGAGACCGCGGCGCGGACGGCGCGGACGGTGTCCAGGAGCATCCTGGCCCGGTTCTCCAGGGAGCCGCCCCAGGCGTCGGTGCGCTTGTTGACCAGCGGTGACAGGAACTGCGACAGCAGGTAGCCGTGTGCGGCGTGGATCTCCACCCCGTCGAAGCCGGCCTGTTCGGCGCGCGCGGCCGTGACGGCGAAGCGCTTGACGGTGGCCTCGATCTGCTGGGCGGTCATGGCGCTCGGTCGGCCGAAGCGGCCGCTGTGCTTGCCCAGGTCGACGCCGAGGTCGGACGGTCCCCAGACGACGCCGGGCATGTCGGAGGCGACCTGGCGGCCGGGGTGGTTGATCTGCATCCAGATCGCCCCGCCGGCGGACTTGCCGGCCTTCGCCCACTCGGCGAAGGGCTCCAGGGGCGCGGCCTCGTCCAGGACGACACCTGCGGGGCCGGTCAGGGCCTCGGCGTGGACCATGACGTTGCCGGTGATCAGCAGCCCGGTGCCGCCGGCGGCCCAGCGCCGGTACAGGCCGATCAGCTGCTGGTCCGGGAGCTGGCCGGTGCCGGCCATGTTCTCCTCCATGGCCGCCTTCGCGATCCGGTTGGGCAGCACCGCCCCGGAGCCCAGGGGCAGCGGCGTGAACAGTTCGCTGGCCATCTGATTCTTCCTCTTCCATCGACTAGGATGTGTACATCGCTTACATTAAGCCAATAATGTAGGCGGTGCAAACATTGGAGAGAGTGACCCATGACACAAGTGAGTGCCTCGTACCACCACGGCGATCTGCGCGCCGCATGCCTGCGCGCCGCCCGGGAACTCCTGGAGGAGGACGGGAGTGCCGGGCTGTCCCTGCGGGCCGTGGCTCGACGGGCGGGGGTGTCGGCAACCGCCCCCTACCGCCACTACGCAGACCGCGACGCGCTCGTCTCGGCGGTCGCGGCCGAGGGCTACGCCGAGCTCGCCGACCACCTGGCGGCGGCGCACCCGTCACCGCGCACGCCCGAGGACCTCGCCGAGGTCGCGGTCGCCTATGTCCGGTTCGCCCTGGAGCGTCCGGCGTTGTTCCGGGTGATGTTCGCCGAGCCCTGTGATCCGACGAGCGAGGAGCGGGTCGCGGCGACCGCCGCCATCTGGGAGTACGTCCGCGGCATCGTCCACGGCGTCTTCGCCGGCTCCGACCCCGAGGCCCTGTCCACCGCCGTGTGGGCCGTCGTCCACGGCCTGGCCTTCCTGCACCTGGACGGGAAGCTGGACACCTCCACCCCCGGGGCGGTGTCGGCCCAGGTCCGAGCCGCCGTCCAGGCACTGCTCACCGCGACTCCTGGGCAGCCCCAGCCGAAGGCCGCGACGGCCGAGCAGGTCGACGCCTAGCAGCGGCCGAGTCCGACGGGTAGATGTTGACACTGCATACTTAGCGTCCTAATGTGTGCAGTGCAAACATTTCTTGGCTCATGCGAACGGACTTGCACCATGAAGGCAATAACGATCAAGGAATTCGGCGGCCCTGAGGTCCTGGAGTGGACCGAGGTCGAGGACCCGACCCCCGCGGCGGGCGAAGTCGTCATCGACGTGGCCGCCACCGCCCTCAACCGGGCCGACATCATGCAGCGCTGGGGCCTGTACCCCCTCGCCCCCGGCACGTCCCCCTACCCCGGGCTGGAGGCGTCGGGGCGCATCAGCGCCATCGGCGAAGGCGTCACCGGCTGGAAGATCGGCGACGAGGTCTGCGCCCTGCTCACCGGCGGCGGCTACGCCCAGAAGGTCGCCGTTCCCGCGGGCCAGCTCCTGCCCGTCCCCAAGGGCCTCAGCCTCGTCGAGGCGGCGGCCCTGCCCGAGGCCGTCGCCACGGTGTGGTCCAACCTCGTCATGACCGCTCGCCTGGAGCACGGCGAGAGCCTCCTCGTCCACGGCGGCGCCGGCGGCATCGGCACCGCCGCCATCCAGATCGCCAAGGCCCTCGGAGCCCGCGTCGTCACCACCGTCGGCGGCCCGGAGAAGGCCGCCCGCGCCCGGGAGCTGGGCGCCGACGTCACCGTCGACTACCGCACCGAGGACTTCGCCGAGCACGCACCCTACGACGTCATCCTCGACGTCATCGGCGGCCGGTACCTCCAGCGCAACATCAGCTCCCTCGCAGCGGACGGGCGCCTGGTCGTCATCGGCCTGCAGGACGGCCTGGAAGCCCCGCTCAACCTCGCCGAGCTGGTCTTCAAGCGCGCCTCCGTCCACGGCACCACCCTGCGCACCCGCCCCGCCGCCGACAAGGCCGCGATCATCGCCGAGGTGCGCGAACGGGTCTGGCCGATGATCGAGGACGGGACCGTCAAGCTCGTCGTCGACCGCGCCCTCCCGCTCGCCGACGCCGCCGAGGCGCACCGCCTCATGGAGGCGGGCGGACACACCGGCAAGATCATCCTCGTCAACGACTGAGCGAAGGAACTCCACCGACACCGGCCCCTCGCTCACCCCCGACCCCACCAGCGAGAGCTTCGCCATCGCCGGGCAGACGGCCAGTGGCGGGGCCCGCTTCGGCGCACCCCGCATCGCCCGGGCCGTCGTGGACGTCCGCGAGGCCGCGTACGCGCACCTTACGGCGGCCTTCCTGCCCGAGGCGGAGGGCCGCCACCTCGTCGTGGCGGAGACCACCGACATCGTGGACCTCAGCCGCAGGCTGCTTCCCGTCCACGGGGCCGAGCCGGGGCTGCCGCGCCGAGCGGTTCCCGAGCCTCTCGCGGTCGCCCTCGCGCCGGTGATCGGACTCCCGCGCGAGTACGTGCGCCGCAACATCGGCTTCGACCTCCGCAGCGACAGGGCCAGGAGCCGTCGTGCGCCGGGCGTGCGCTACCGGCCCGCCCAGAAGTCCATGGAGGAGATGCCCGGCCAGCTCGCCGCGTCCAAAGCGCCGAAGAGCTGAAGCACGGATCCGAAGCCGGAGCAGGGTGGCGGACCGCGGTCCGCCACCCTGCTCCGCTTGTTCGGACCGTTCGCGATCCGGCCTGAAGAACCGGGCTCGCGCCCGTGTCAGTGGGCCAGGTCGGCCACCATACGGTGGGCGAGCTGCTTGGCCGAGCCGGGGTTCTGGCCGGTGTAGAGAGTGCGGTCGACCTCGATGTGGGGCAGGAGCGGGAGCTTTCCCTTGGTGTAGTGCGCGCCGCTCTCGCGCAGCCGGTCCTCCAGGAACCAGGACGCCTTGCGTCCGAAGCTGTTCAGCTTCTCCTCGAAGTTGGACAGCGCGGTGATCCGGTATCCGGCGAAGGGCCAGGAACCGTCGTTGGTCCTGGCCGCGAGCAGCGCGGCAGGGCCGTGGCACAGCAGACCCAGCGGCCTGCCGGAGGCGAGTTGCCTGGTGAGGAGCGCTCCCGAGACCTCGTCGTGGGAGAGATCTTCCATGGGGCCGTGTCCCCCGGGGTAGAAGACGAGGTCGAAGTCGTCGGGATTCACGTCGCTGAGGGAGGCCGGGGCGTCCAGTGCGTCCTGGATCGTGGCGAGGTAGTCGGCGACTTCGCGGAGGGTGCCCGGAAGGCCGGCGGTGCGGCCCATGCTGATCCTGTCCAGGGTGGGTCGCTTCCCGCCGGGGGTCGCGATGGTGATCTCCCATCCGGCCTCGGTGAAGATCTTGTGCGGCATCGCCAGTTCCTCGCCCCAGTAACCCGTGGGGTGCCTGGTGCCGTCCTTCAGCGTCCAGTGGTCGGCCGCCGTGACGACGAAGAGGGCACGGGTCATGTTCTCGCCTTTCCGGGTGATGACGGGGCCGTCCGTCCGAACGGCTGCCGTCGTGTTCCGTTTGTCTCGATCTTCGGCGCCGCCGTGGGCGCCCGCCCGGTGAGAGCCGCGGTCCGCGGCCAGGGCTACAGGTTGCGCCTCGCGCGCGGGATCCGACGATAGGAGGAGGGGAGGTTCGGCCGGGGGTTCGTCAGGCCCGGCCGGTGAGGCCGCACGAGCACGGCACACGTGTGCCCGCGACATGGAGAGAAGATGACTGAGCTTCCTGCGCCGCTCACGCCGTACCTGGAGCCCGCCGCGAAGGAGTTGTGCGAGGCGACCGATCCGCACCCGCGGCTCTACGAGGTCCCGCCGGAGAAGGGCCGCGAGATCCTGCTCGGCCTGCAGTCCGACCCGGGCGTGCCCCGGCCCGAGGTCGACGAGGAGTGGGTCGAGGTGGACACCGGCGAGTGGGGCACCGTGCGAACCCGCATCATCCGCCCCAAGGGCGTCACCGGACCGCTGCCCGTGGTGTTCTACATCCACGGCGCGGGCTGGGTCTTCGGTGACGACAAGACCCACGACCGCCTCTTCCGGGAGCTCGCCGTCGGCGCGGGCGCGGCGGGCGTCTTCCCCGTCTACGACCGCGCGCCGGAGGCCAGGTACCCCACCCAGGTGGAGCAGAACTACGCCGTAGGCCAGTGGGTGCTCCAGCACGGTGCGGAACACGGCCTGGACGCCTCGCGCATCGCGGTCACCGGGGAGTCGGTCGGCGGCTGCATGTCCGCGGTCTTCGCGCTGATGAACAAGGAGCGCGGCGGCATCGGCCTCAAGGCCCAGGTCCTGCTCTACCCGGTGACCAACGCCGACTTCGACACCCCGTCCTACTTGCAGTTCGCCGAGGGCTACTACCTCACCCGCGACGGGATGAAGTGGTTCTGGGACGCCTACACCACCGACCCGGCCCAGCGTGCCGAGCCGCACGCCTCGCCACTCCAGGCACCACTGGAGCTGCTGCGGGGGCTGCCCACCACCCTGGTCATCACCGATGAGGCCGATGTCCTGCGCGACGAGGGCGAGCAGTACGCCAACAAGCTTCGCGAGGCCGGCGTCGACGTCACGTCCGTCCGCGTGGCCGGCATGGTCCACGACTTCCTGCTCCTGGACAGCCTGCGCGACACCCGCGCCGCCAACGTCGCCCGCAAACTTGCCATCGATGCCCTCAGGACAGCGCTCCACGGCGACTGAGCGGCCCCACACTGTTCAGCGGACGCCGAACACCTTCATGGCCCTGAGCGTGCCGGTCAGCAGGGCGGCCCAGGTGTCGGGGCTGACGCGCTGTGGCGGGTAGAAGCCCTGGATGCGCTGGTGGGCGACAGTCTGGGCCTCGGTGTACTTGAGGATGCCCTCGGCGCCGTGGCGGCGGCCGAGTCCGGAGTCGCCCATGCCGCCCATCGGCGCGTCGATGCTTCCCCACGCGGCGGCGAAGGCCTCGTTGACGTTGACGGTGCCGGCGTGCACGCGGGCGGCGACTGCTCGGCCGCGCGCCCCGTTGCGGGACCAGACGCTGGCGTTGAGGCCGTACGGCGTGGCGTTGGCCCGTGCGATCGCCTCCTCGACGTGGCGGAAGGAGTAGATAGAGACGACCGGGCCGAAGGTCTCGTGGTCGTACACCGTCATCTCGGGGGTGACGTCGGTGAGGATGGTCGGCTCGTAGAACAGGGGGCCGAGGTCCGGGCGGGCCCTGCCGCCGGCCAGGACGGTGGCGCCCTTGGCCACGGCGTCGTCGACGTGTTCGGTGACGGTTCCCAGCTGGGACGGCGTGGTGAGGGAGCCGACGTCGACGCTGTAGTCGTACGCGGCGCCGATCCTGAGCTTCTTCGTGCGCTCGACGAACGCGGCGACGAACTTGTCGCGGACGGACTCGGCGACGTAGAGGCGCTCGACGGAGACGCACAGCTGGCCGGCCGAGGGGAAGCAGGCGTTGACCGCGCCGGCGGCGGCCTTGTCGATGTCGGCGTCGTCCAGGACGATCATCGGGTTCTTGCCGCCGAGTTCGAGGGAGGCCCCGATCAGGCGCCGGCCCGCGTCGCTCGCGATCTGGCGTCCGCTGGCGGTGGAACCGGTGAACATCATGTAGTCGGCGCCTGCCATCAGGGCGCCGCCGATGGCACTGCCCCGGCCGACCACGATCTGCCACACGTCGGCCGGCAGCCCCGCCTCGTACATCAGGTCGAGCGACCACAGGGCGGTGAGCGCGGTCTGGGTGTCGGGCTTCTGGACGACGGCGTTGCCCGCCATGAGCGCGGCGATGGCGTCGCTGGCGGCCATGCTCAGGGGGTAGTTCCACGGGGAGATCACCGTGACGACGCCCTTGGGGTGGCGCAGTTCGGTGGTGTGGGTGAGCAGCGGGATCGCGCCGCGGCGGCGCTTTGGGCTCAGGTACTTGGCGGCGTTGCGCGCGTAGTAGCGGGAGACGATCCCGATGTCGACGACTTCGAGGAACGCGTCGCGGCGGGTCTTGCCGTTCTCGGCCTGCATGAGGTCGAGCGCCTCCTCCTGGCGGGCGAGGACGAGGTCGTGGAAGCGCAGCATGATCCTCTTGCGCTCCGCGATCGGCGTGGCCGCCCAGGTGGCCTGGGCAGCGCGGGCGCGGGCGAACGCGGCCTCGACGTCGTCGGGGGTGGAGATGGGGAAGTCGCCCAGGGGGTGGCCGGAGTACGGGGCGCTGGTGGTGACGCGCGCGGCGTTCGGTGCGGCGGAGACCCGTGCGGTCAGCCGCTCGATCAGCGCCGGGGTGATGGAGGCGGGCAGGCCCTGGGCGCGGGCGGCCGTGGGGCTGGCGGTTTGTGCGGTGGCCATGGCGAGGGTTCCTTGCTACTTGTTCCGGCGCTGGACCGAGGTGGGGACCGGCATGTGGAGGGCGAGCTGGCCTTCGGTCATCACGTCGAACTGGATGGTCCGCATCGGCTTGAGCGAGCGCAGGTCGTCGGACATCCGGCCCTCGCCGAGCTGGAGGCGGACGTCACGCGGCAGGCGCGTCGTGCCGGCGTTCAGCACGTTGGTCTGGCTCAGGGTGGAGTGCCATGCGCCGTTGATCGTCGTGTAGGAGGTGAGCGAGCTGACGCGGTCGCCGCTCAGGTGGGCGGTCTGCTTCGGCGTGGTCGCCTGGAGCGACAGGTCGAGGCCGCCGGCGTCGTTGGTGACCCGGGCGGTGGTGCGGCGCTCGTCGATGTCGACGTCGAGGCCGGTGACCCACTTGGGGAAGCCGTAGCCGTCGTGGCCGCGGACTTGGGCGATCTCCGTGCTGACCGGCAGGGACAGTACGTAGGAGTCGAGGTGTTCGTTCTTGAGGCCGGCGACGAGGTCGAAGAATCCGAGCTTGCCGTGCCGCGCGGGCTTCACGGCGATGCCGACGGCGGCCTCGGTGTAGAAGTCGATGTCGCACACGTCGTAGCGGAAGAACATGACCGAGATCAGCCCGAGGCCCGGGGCGATCTCCAGCGGCGCGAGCTCGCCGGGCAGCCTGGTCCGGATCGTGCTGGAGGGCGCCAGCATGGTGATCCGGGCGGTCGAGACGCTGTAGTAGAAGTTCGGGGTGAGCGTGGGGCCGATCGGGGAGTCGACCTTGATCTTGGGCAGCTGCCGGAAGAAGTCCACCCCGCTGACGCGGGGGTCCCGGGCGATCTCATCCAGGTCGGGGTTCATCCGGTACCGGTCGTACAGACCCCCCTTGGGGACGGTGACCGTGCGGCCGCCCAGGTCGACCTTGACGGTGGTGTCCTTCTGCGCCGAAGACATGGCCCGGCTCCTCACTAGTCATGTAAGCGGTGTACACATGACTATAGGTCGCGATGTAAGCACCGTCAACAATGGGGTGCACGGGGATTCCGCAGACAGACACGGCCGCCGGGGTTGGCCTGCCGACCATGCGGCCAGCCGCCCACCGAGACCGTCGTGCCGGCGGCTGAGCACCTCCAGCAACGATTACTCCCGCATGCTCAGGCCGTGCCGGGCCTGAAGCGAATGTTCGACGCGCACCTCGACCCAACCCTGCAAGAGGGACAGGGCGGCCCAGTCGCCGGCGAGGGCGGTGAGCGCGGGATCCATGGCGACCGCGTAGGCCCTTCCTTTCAAATATCCGTTAATTCAAATACCAGCGTGCGGCTGTATACCGCTAGAGCAACTAAATCCCGTGTGCCCTCTGCCGCTCAGCCGCTGGCGCCATGGCAGTCGATCCCACTGTTGCTGCACGCGGAGGCGATCCTTCCGCCCGCCCGGGGTGACGCCCCGATCGATCCCCCGTTGGGCTTGGTGACAACAAGCCTGCCTTGGTGACGCCTATCGTGCTTCGGCACAGCTCCCCATGGCGGCCGCGAGCCTAGCCAGCTCCGCGACCCGCGCGCTGGTCGTGATCTGACCTGGAGGGCTGGCAACCCGCCCTGGAGGAGCGGACGGCGTACAGGGCCGTCAGGCGTTCGCGGGCGGCCCGGGCGTGCCGGGCGGCCTGGGCGAGTTGTTCGCCGGTCGGCAGAGCGTCCCGTGTCCTGCGGGCCTTCAGGTCCTGTCCGGCCCCGCTCCCGGTCGGCTTTCTCGGCCTCCGGGTCGAGGCTGTGGTTCACGCCCACCGGGCGAGGCTGCGGCATGCGTCCGTGTGTGGCCGACCGGGCCGGTTCACCGGGAGTTTTCTCTGCAGACAGCGGACGGGCCGTCACCGGTGCTGCGGTGGCGGCCCGTCGAGGGTGATGCTCAGAGGGTGATGCTCATACGGCCGGGCCGATCAGGCCTGCCAGGGCCCGGTGTGCGCGTCGGGTGGTGCGCTCGGCGCGGCTCTTGAGCCGGAGCGCGCGCGTGAGGCGGTGCTTCTCGGCCTCCCGCAGGCGCTCGTCGATCGTCGCCCGCGCAACCTCGATGTGGTAGATCATGATGCTCCCCCTGTCCGGGGTGATTCGTCGGCATCATCGTCATGCCGGCCCTTCGGACCACCCTCTGTGCTTCAGAGCCTACACCCAAATACGGGGCAAGGCCTTGCATTTAACGTTCCGTTCAAGAAATTGCCTACTGATCGAAGGCTTCGATGCCGATCAGCTCCCAGGTTCCGCGTGGTGGAGATTCGGTGCCCGGATCCCTGCCCGGGCCGTCGCGAGAGCGGCACCAACCCCGGCCGGCTGGTCGAACGCGTCGTCGCGGCCGGACCGGTCGAGCGCCGCACCGACGCCGAGGAGCGCCACACACGGAGCCGCGCGGGGCCGGCCGACACCGCGCCGGGGAAGGAGAAATCGTGCAATTCGAGAGCACCCTGACCGTCGGCGTGCTCTTCGCCCACCTCGCACGGTCCGAGAGCCTCCCGCGCTGGAACTGCGCGCTCGACACCACGGAGCAGACCTCCCCGGGACCGATCGGGGTCGGCACGACCCACCGCCGGGGCAGTCCCCTTCGGGCGGTGCACCGTCCCAGCCGGTGGGGCGTCAGCCCGTGGACGGGAGGTTCCCGCCCGCGGTGACCATGCCGGTCTCATAGGCGATGACGACCAGCTGGGCCCGGTCATGGGCGTGGAGCTTGGCCAGCAGCCGCCGGACATGTGTCTTGACGGTCGCGACGCTCAGCCCCAGGTGCTCGGCGATCACGCGGTTGGGCAGTCCCCGGGCCACCAATCGGAGCACTTCCCGTTCCCGTGGGGTCACGCCCGCCAGCTCCCGGGCGAGTCGCGGGCGCGGCTCGTGGCGTCCGGCGAACTCGTGGATCAGACGGCGGGTGACCGCGGGCGCGAGCAGGGCGTCGCCGGCGGCGACCACCCGCACGGCTGTCAGCAGGTCGGCGGGGAGGATGTCCTTCAGGATGAATCCGCTGGCTCCGCCGCGCAGTGCCGCGTACACGTACTCGTCCAGGTCGAACGTGGTGAGGATCAGCACCCGGGTGCCGACGGCGTCCGGGTCCGCGCAGATGCGCCGGGTGGCCTCCAGACCGTCCGTGCCCGGCATCCGGATGTCCATCAGCACGACGTCGGGCCGCAGCCGCAGGGCGAGTTCGACGGCCTGCTCGCCGCTGACGGCCTCGCCCGCGACGGTGAGGTCCGGCGCGTTCTCGATGAGCAGGCGGAAGCCCGTCCGCAACAGCGCCTGGTCATCGGCGATGAGAACCCGGACCGGCCGGTTCACCGTGCTGTCTCCGATCCGCAGGGCAGCCGCGCGTGCACCCGGAATCCACCCGTCGCCAGGGGGCCGGCGGAGAGGGTCCCGCCGCACATGGCCGCCCGCTCCCGCATCCCGACGAGTCCGTGCCCGCCGCCAGGACGCCCGGGCGGGAACCGGGGCGGGAAACGGGGCGGGAGCCGGGACGGCGCGTCGTTGACGACCTCGATCTCGACCGCCTCGGGACCCGTCCGGGAGAGGTTCACCCGGCAGTCCGCCGATCCCGCGTGCCTGACGACATTGGTGAGGGCTTCCTGAACGATCCGGTAGACCGCCAGTTCCACACCCGGGGGGAGCGGTGGATCCGGGTCGACGGACAGCTCCACGCGTGGGCCTGCGCCGTCCGCGAGCGCGGGCAGGTCCGCCAGACCGGGGGCGGTCCCCGACTCGGCTCCGTCACCGGGTGACCGCAGAACGCCGAGCATGCGGCGCATCTCGGTGAGCGCCGTCCGGCCCGCTGTCCCGACCAGTGCGAGGGTCCGCTCGGCCTCCTGCGGGTTGGTGGAGGCCACCGCACGGGCCACCTCGGCCCGTACCGCGATGACAGTCAGATGATGGGCCACCACGTCGTGGAGCTCGCGGGCGATCCGCAGGCGCTCGTCCGTCACGGCCTGCCGGGCGGCGAGTTCCGCGTACGACCGCTGCTCTCTCAGCGCGGTGCCCACCAGCCAGGGCAGCGTCATCATCAAGGAGGCGAAGACGACGCCCGACGCGACCCCGGAGGCCGGGACCGGTCGCGGTACGAGGGTCATGGCCGCCGCGACGGCGACCAGCGAGCAGCCGAGCGCCGTCGCGGACCGGCGCCGCGGTTCCCGCGCCGCCACCGTGTACAGGGCGGCCCCGACGGGGACCCAGGACTCCTCCCATCCGGTGAACACCATGGCGAGGACCGCTCCGGCCAGGACCGTGTACAGAACCCGGACGGACCATCTGCGCCGTACCGCGACCGGCAGCCAGACCGCCGCCGCCACCGCTCCCGCTCCCCAGCCACCGCTGCGCGTCTCGCTCGCGCCGAACGCCAGGGCGAGGAGCACGGCCGCGACCGTGTCCACGCCGTGCCACTGTCCGTCCCGCAGACGTCCGGCCACCAGCGGCCGTGACTCCCCGTCGCCCATGCCGGCCACGCTATCCAAGCGGGGGCCCGGGACCTGTCAGCCCGGAGGACGTCATCTCGCGGGCTGACTCATCCGCGCGGCCGATGCCCGTCATACCCTCCTGGGCTGACACCGGGTTCCTCCCCGGGGGCGAAGCCGCCGGGCCCGTCGGACGCGACAGTGGAGCCATGAATCGGAGAACACTGCTGTCCTCGTCCGCCGCACTGGCCGCCGCCATGATCACGGGTCCGCTCGCGCCGGTGGCCGTCGCGCGGCCGAAGCGGGAGGAACCCGTGCGGTTCCAGCTGCCCGCCCCGAACGGACCGTACCCGCTGGGTACGATCGCGCTGCACCTGGCCGACACCGCGCGGCCGGACCCCTGGGTGCCCTCCCGCCCCTGCCGTGAGCTGATGATCAGCCTCTGGTACCCCGCCCGCGGCCGCGCGGACCGCCCCACCGTTCCCTGGATGCCTCCGGCGGCGGCCGACCGGTACCTGAGCCTCCTCGGCCTGCCTCCCGGCCGGGTGCGACTGGGAGACACCCACGGCCACGAGGGCGCTCCCGTCGGCGGCCCACCGGGCCCCCTGCCCGTCGTTCTCTACTCCCCCGGCGCCGACGCGTCACGGTCGTTCGGCACCGGCGTCGTGGAAGACCTCGCCAGTCACGGCTTCCTGGTGGTCACCGTCGACCACACCTACGACGCGGCGGCGGTCGCCTTCCCCGGTGGACGCGTCGAGACGAATCCGCAGGGCGGGATCAGCGACTACGCCAAGGCCCTCGCGGTCCGTACCGCCGACATCCGGTTCGTCCTGGACCGGCTCGCCGTCCTCCGCTCGGGTGGCCACCCCGGCGTCTGCCGCACCCCGCTGCCCACAGGCCTGCGCGGGGCGCTCGACCTGCGGCGCGTCGGGATGCTCGGTCACTCCCTGGGCGGCGCCACCACCGCCGCGACGATGCTCATCGACGGGCGGATCACGGCGGGAGCGAGCCTGGACGGGGGCGCGGCGGGCCCGGTGGTGGACGCCGGGCTCGACCGTCCGTTCCTGGTCGTGGACACCCTGGGCAAGGGCGGCATGGAGAGCAACCCCGCCCTGCGCGCGTTCTGGTCGCATCTGCGCGGCTGGCGCCTGCATCTGACCGTACGGGGAGCCGCGCACCACTCGTTCGGCGACGATGTGCTGATCCTGCCGCTGATCGCCCCTCTCCGGGGCATGTCACCGCCCGATCTGGAGGAAGAGGTCGGGACGATTCCCGGGCACCGGGCCCAGGCGTTCCAACGCGCCTACCCGCGAGCCTTCTTCGACCTCCACCTCCGCGACCGGGGGCGGCTGCTCGACGGTCCCTCCCCCGGCTTCCCCGAGGTCGACTACGCCCGGTGAACGCCCTGGCGCCGGGCCCTGCCCGTCCGGGCTCCGAGGTACGACGCCGGGGCGTTCACCGGGCGGGGTCCAGCGAGGGAGAGTCGTCGGTGTCCTCGGCTTCGCAAGGAGGATCACGACCCGGGAAATCCTGCGGGGCGACGCCTCCACCGTCCCGACAGGACAGCGGCACCCTGGACGGGGCCCGCATCCGCAGGGCGCCACGCCCTCGGTCCTGCTCGGTCCTACTCGGTCCTACTCGGTCCTACTCGGTCCTACTCGGTCCGCAGCGCGGTGGCGGTCCGCGACCGGGCCGCCCGGCCGGCCGGCAGCAGCGCCCCGAGCAGGGCGATCACGATCCCGCCGGCCAGCAGGGGGACGAGCAGCCCGGCGGTGTAGGTGTGGGACACGCTCGGCGGCAGGTGCCGGCCGATCGCGTTCCCCATCGGGGTCAGCGTCGCCTTCTCCACCGCGACCCCGAGCGGGACCCCGATCAGCCCGGCGATCAGGCCGGTGAGGGACACCGAGGTCAGCACCATCGCGACGGTCTGCTTGGGCGTCATCCCGAGGGCCTTGAGGATCCCCAGGTCATGGACCCGTTCCCGGGTGTCCTGCACCACCGTGCTCAGCACCCCGAGCGCGGCGACCGCGATCATCATCAGCGTGAGCGTGGCCACCAGGGCGCCCATGGTGATCACAATGATGTTCTTGCCCCCGCCCGAGCTCGGCCGGACCGAGGCGTTCAGCGGGGTCAGCGCGGCGGCGGCCGAGGTGGACCAGTCCGATCCGTTGACGTTGTCGGCCAGCTCGACGTTGAACAGGTCGATGTGCGGGGTCAGACCGGCGGCGGTGAAGGTGGCCGCATCCGTCATGACCGTGTAGTCGCCCTGGTTGGTGTCGAAGTTGATACCGACGACCTTCAGCGACAGTTGCCTGTTCTGCTGCACCACCGCGACGTCGTCACCGACGTGGATCCCCACCGCCGAGGCCAGCTTGTCGCCGACCACGGCCTCGCCGGGCGCCGAGTACCAGCGGCCGGACAGCAGCTCCAGGTGCGTCCAGGAGAAGTCGCCGGTGACCGTGAACACCTTCGGCGGTTCGCCGCCGGGCGGGGCGCCGACCATGGTCGCGCCGCTGTCGCCCCAGCCGAACGCGGCCTTCGTGCCCGGGATCCCGGCGAGCGCGGCGGCCACCCCGGCGGCGTCCAGGTGCGGGGTGCGCGGGTCGTCGGGGCCGTAGCGACCCCAGGGCACGCCCACGTCGGCCGTGGGTTCCACGAACTCCGACGCGACGTTGAAGCCCGAGGTACTGGCGTCCAGGTACTTGTTGAACCCGGTCTCCAGCCCCACCGCGAACGTGACACTCACCACGCCGAACAGCACCGCCGCACCGACCAGTACGGCCCGGGCCGGCCGGGCGAACGGCTGGGCCAGCCCCAGCGACACGGCCCGGGGCAGCGGCAGCCGCGAGGCCAGACGCTGCGCCGCCCGACCGCCCCCGGCCTTGGGGGCGCGGCCGACCACCAGGGCCCGCACCGTCGGCATCCGGCCGGCCCGCAGTGCCGGGATCAAAGCCGTGACGCCGACGATCAGCAGGGTGCCCAGCGGCACCGCGGCGCTGACCCACAACGGGATCGTGGCACCGGCCGCACCGGCCGCGCCGAGCTGCTTGGTGGCCCCGTCCAGGATCGGCACGGCCAGGAGGTTGCCGAAAACCGTGCCGAGCACCAGGCCGAATGTCGCCGGGATCACGGCCTGCGCGGTGTAGGCGCGGGCCACCTGCGACGGGGTGAAGCCCAACGACTTCAGAATCCCGATGCGCCGGATTCCCGAGGCCACCGCCCCGCTGACCACGATCGAGATGATCAGCACCGACATGAACAGCCCGAGGATCCCGAAGGCGATCAGGAACGGCACGTAGGCCTTGGCGTTGCCGGTCGCCTGCTGCTCCGCGGTCAGGTACGACTGTCCGGCCTCGACCGAGCCGGCCGGCGCGGCGGCGGCCACCGCCTGCTTGTCGGTGGCGATGTCTGCGGCGCTCCCGGCCTCGGCGAACCGGTAGAGCATCTGCTCGTCGGACGTGGCACCGGCAGCGGTGAGCCGCGCGAAACCGTCGGCGGTGACGAAGCCGGTCGCGCTGTCGGTCACCGAGCCGGCGAAGCCGACGACCTTGAACGACGGCTTGCCCGGCAGGGAGGAGAACACCACCGAATCGCCGAAGCAGTCGGTGGCGTAGTGCTGCCACGGCACGGCGATCTCGTCCGGGCTCGTCGGCCAGCGCCCCCGGGTCAGCGCCAGCTGGTCCATCCCGGAGGTGCTGCCCAGGTCGGGCCGGGTGGTGACGGTGACCGGACCGTTGTCGTGACCGGCCCGATCCTTCTCGGAGCAGTCCGTGCCGATCGTCGTGTCCAGGGCGGCGGCGACCGGGTACGGCCCGGCCGCCTCGGTGACGCCGGCGGCGTGCGCGGTGGCGGCGGCCTGCGCGGCCGTGACCTTCGAGCCGTCGAACTGGACCGCCAGGTGCGCCCCGTTCCGCGCACGGAAAGCGTGCTCGAACGGGGCCTGCACGACAGTCAGCAGGCCGAGGGAGAGCACTGAGGACGTCACCGCGGCGAACGTCGTCAGGGCCATGACGAGGGACTGGACCCGACGGCGGCCCACGCCGGAACGTACGACCTTGCCCAGGGCGCTCACCGGCTCACCGCCGGCAGCGGGCAGGCCACGGCCCGGAAACCGACCTCGAAGAGGCGCCGGGGCATCGGCGGCTTTCGCAGTGTCATCGGACCTCTCCCGCCGGACGGGTCAGCAGTGTGCGGGCGGCCGGGCCGGCGCCGCTGCCGTCGTTGACGACGTCCCGCTCGACCGCCCCGTCCACCAACTCGATCGTGCGGCGCGCGGTGCTCGCGGCCAACTGCACGTCGTGGGTGACCAGCAGGATGGTCCGGCCCTCGCTGTTCAGGTCCAGCAGCAGCTCGCGCACGTCCTCGGCCGAGCTCGAGTCCAGGGCGCCGGTCGGCTCGTCGGCCAGCAGCAGCGCCGGCTCGTTCATCAGGGCCCTGGCCACCGCCACCCGCTGCCGTTCCCCGCCGGACAGCCGCTGCGGATAGGCCTTGACATGCCGGTCGATGCCCAGCGAGTCGAGCAGCTCGACGGCCCGCCGCTTCGCCTCGCCCTTGCCCATCCCGGCCAGCTGCGCCGGAACCATGACGTTGTCCAACACGGTCAGGTCGTCCAGCAGGTTGAAGAACTGGAAGATCATGCCGATGGAGGCCCGGCGGTACTTCGCCGAACCGGCCTCGCCGAGCTGGTCGACGCGGGTGCCGTCGACGGTCACGGTGCCGCTGGAAGGCTTGTCCAGACCCGCGATCAGGTTCAGCAGCGTGGACTTGCCACTGCCGGAATGGCCGAGGATCGCCACGCACTCACCGGCCGCCACGGACAAGGTGACGCCGGCCAGTGCGGGCGGGCCGTCGTCGTACTTCTTCGTCGTGTCGCGAAGATCGATCATCGGTGCATTCGTCATGACCACGAACCTAGGAACGGACCACGATCCACCGCGTCGGCCGGCGGGTGTCACCCCTTCCCAGGCCATCGGCCCGGGGGCGTATCCGGCGTACATCCCCGGGGCGACGCGCAGAGCCGACGCCACTGAATACGATCTTCGTATGGAACAGCTTCTCCAGCGTCTCTCGACATCGAAACGCGTGACCTGGCTGATGTCACAGGCCGTGGTGCTGGCCACCGCCTGCTTGTACGCGCTGATTCTCGCCCTGACGATGCTGCCCACTGATTGGGCGCACTACGAGGGCCTGTTCCGGTTCCCCGACCTCGATCCCTTCCAGATGCTCGGTCTCTGCGTCGTGCTCGCCCTGCCGGTTCTGCTGGTGCGCCGTCTGCCGGCGGCGGTCTTCGCGGCGGTCCTGGGCGAAGCGGTCCTCGGCGACGCCTTCGGCGCGCGGCCCTCGATCGTGTTCGTCCTGCTCGTCGGCCTGGGCGGGTACCTCGCCGTCCGGCAGCCCAGGGCTGCCGCCGTCGGCTCCGTCGCGGCCGTCGCGGCCGCGTTCTTCAACGACCTCCACGTCCACGAGCAGACCGTCGGCGACGCGTCCCAGTGGGCCGGCCAGTTCGCGTTGTGGTTCGCGGTCGCGTGGGTCTTCGGGGGCGTGTACCGCAAACGCCGTGAATACCTCGAAGCCCTTAAGGAGCAGACCGAGGCCCGCGTCGTCATGGCCGAGCGGCTGCGGATCGCCCGCGAGCTGCACGACAGCGTCGCGCACAGCATCGGGATCATCACGGTGCTGTCGGGAGCGGCGGCGCGGGTCGTGGAGACCAAGCCCGAGCAGACGCGGCAGGCGCTGACCGGCATCGAGACCACCAGCCGGGAGACGCTGCTGGAGCTGCAGCGCATGCTCGGGGCGCTCCGCCGCGCCGAGCCCGACGACGCCATGCCGCAGGCCGCTCCGCTGGCGCCGGCCGGCAGCCTGGCCGACGTCCCGCAGCTCGCCGAACGCACGGCCGGCGCCGGGGTGCGGGTTCATGTGACCTGGCGGGGCGAGCGGCGTCCACTGCCGCCGGAGATCGAACTGTCGGCGTTCCGGATCATCCAGGAGTCGGTGACGAACGTGGTGCGGCACTCCGGGGCGCGGACCTGCCGGGTCGCGGTCGGTTACGAGCCGGAAGGAGTGAGGATCGAGGTGGTGGACGACGGGGACGACGGTCTCGGCGGGCCGGGCCGACCGAGGTTCGCGGCGGGGGCCGGCGGCAGCGGCTTCGGCCTGCTCGGCATGCGCGAGCGGGTGACCTTGCTGTCCGGCCAGTTCAGCGCCGGCCGGCGTCCGGAGGGCGGATTCCGGGTGACGGCGAGGCTCCCGGCATGAGCGTGCGAGTGCTACTGGTCGACGACCAGCCGCTGATGCTGGTCGGGCTCGGGATCCTGATCGGCGACACCGACGACCTGGAGGTGGTCGGCCAGGCCGGCGACGGCCGCGAGGCGGTGCGCCTGGTGCGTGAACTGCGGCCGGACGTCGTGGTGATGGACATCCGGATGCCGGGCATGGACGGGATCGAGGCGACCCGACAGGCGACCGCCGAGCCGGACCCGCCCAAGGTGCTGGTGCTGACGACCTTCGACCACGACGAGTACGTCTACGGCGCACTGCGCGCCGGGGCCAGCGGATTCCTGCTCAAGAGCATGGCCCTGGACGCGATCCTGGAAGCGATCCGCGTGGTGGCCGCGGGCGACGCGCTGATCGCGCCGAGCGTGACCCGACGGCTGATCGCGGACTTCGCCGGAACGTCCGGCCCCGCGGCCCCCGAACCGGACGCCGGGCCCGCCGCGGATGCGACTCCCCTCGCGGCGATCACCGACCGGGAGCGCGAGGTGCTGGCACTGGTCGGACAGGGACTGTCGAACACGGAGATCGCCGAACGGCTGGTGATCAGCGCGGCGACCGCGAAGACCCATGTCGCGCGTCTGTTCGCCAAACTCGAGGCTCGGGACCGCGTCCAGCTGGCGATCATCGCCTTCGAAACCGGACTCGTGCCGCGTAGACGGTAGGGGCGGACAGTAGGGGCAGGATCAGAAGAACGATCGCGACCACGAGTCCACCGCGTTCCTGATGCGCCGGCACACCCCGGGTCGCAGCAGGATCGGGCTTCGGGGAGTATCCGTCGCTCGCGCCGGCGCCGCCGGAGGCCCGGGTGGGCGGCCGGTCGGTGCCGCTGATCCCGGCCCGTGCCGCCGACCTCGGTCCGGACACACTGCCGGCGGATCACCAACGGCTGCCGACGATCGTGCGCGACGCGGCCGGGCCGGTCACAGCCCGGACGATCGGGGAGGTGCTTGGCCCGCCGGTCGAGGTGCACGGCAAGCCGACCGTCCCATCGAGTGCGTCCGCGAGTTGCTGGACGGTGCCGAAGCGTGGCGAGGCGGGGATGGCGGGTAGCGAGTGGGAAGGCACAGCGATGTCCTTCCCGGGCAGGACGACTCCGTTCAGGGCCTCCCGCCGCATCACCGTCGCCCCGGGCACGTGCAGCGGCGGATCACTGGCCTTCGGCCGGATCGGGGACTGGACCTGCGAGGTAGTCGGCTCCTCCTGCCGGATCAACGTGCACGCGGCCCGGACACCCGACGGCGAGGCCGCCTACCTGTCGTTCTTCTACGGCTGACCCCCGCGAGCGCGGGGCCGACTCAGGGCTCGACCACCTGGGTCGCCCTGGTCCAGAGCTATCCCCGCGGGCGCGGGGAGGACTCGTCGAACAGCTGCTGGTAGCCGGTCACCTGCTTCCGGGCAGCTTGCTTGGCCAGCCGCCGCGCCGAGCCTTTGTCGAACGTGAACCTGCTGTTGCCCATGACGGACCCTTTCTGTGCCGGACCCCCTCGGATAGCGACGCAACCGGCCGGGCCGGACAACCAAGCGTCGCTTGCGACCTGTTGCCGGGACCGGGCTGACTGACCGCCGGACGTCTTCTACTTTCCGGGCAGGTACTCGGCGATCCGCGCGAACCGCGACCGACCGGCCACCAGCATCCCGGCCACCACAGCGGAGCCGAACACCACCGCGGAGTGCACAGCCGTGGGGAGCCCGGTCGAGGGGAGCAACACGGTGGCGGCCGCCGCCGAGGCCGTCGCGACGGCGATCGCGAGGGCGAGGCGGACGGTCTCGGCGACGGAGGCGCGCCTGGTCGACACCGGGGTCACGCCCTCCAGTTCGGCTTCCGGCAGCAGTGCGGCGAGCCGGCCGGCGGCGAAGTTCTCGCCGATCAGCGACAGCATGCGGGCCAGCTCGACCAGGCCGGTGTCGGGGTCGGCATCGATCCGGGCCAGCCGGACGCGCAGTGCGCCCGCGACCAGGGCGCAGTGCTCCCTGACCGAGGCCCGACGCGGTGAACGGCGGTGGATGGAGCGGGCGGTGCGGTGGAGTTCCAACAGGGCCCGCTCCAGGTTGCGACAGACTTGGTCTAGCCTCCGCAGCGATGACGCCCGCTCCGACGGCGCTTGAGCGCGGGCTTTGGCACACCCTTCGATGCCGGAGATGGCCAGGAGCGTGACGGCGTAGTGGAATTCGGGCTGGTGGCGCCTCATCATCCGTCCGACCGCGACTGCCACCGCGATGAGGTAGACGTAGGACAGGATGATGCCGAGGCCGTTCACGGGTGAGCTCGGGTCGAAGAGGGGACCGAGGCGATTGGCGCCTGCGTGCCCCATTCCGGTGGGCGGGCCGAGCCCGAGCCGGACGGCGATGTCTCCTGCTGTGCGTAAGAACTGCTCAAAAAACCGCACGGCGGCGAAGAGCAGGACAACAGAGAGGACCGTCCACCCGTAGGGGAAGGTCTTCAGGGTCTGCTGGGAGGCGCGCACAGCGGCCGGGGTAGCGTGCGCAGCGGCCGGGTTGAGGTCGAGCTGTGCGCACGCTTCGCGCAGGCTGTCCATCTGCTTGTCGACTGCCTGCCGGTTCGAGCGTCGGTGCCATCTGCGCAGCCGTACCCACCGGCGTACCGCTGCCGCCTGACCGCGTTCCCGTAGCCCGCCCAACCTGATCCTCCTCGGTTCGTGACGGGACGATGATGGCCGAGGCTCCGTGCCTGTACCGCCGAAACGGGAATCTCAGCCGGCTCCCGCGTTGTTCGGGCGCCCCCGAGCCACCCTTGCGGGCGCGGGCGCGGGCGCGGGCGCAAGGCGGCGATGCCCGGCGCGGACGTACCGTTCCCCGCCTCCGAAGTGATGGAGCAGGCTGGCCTGGTGGTGGAGCACCGCAACCACGACGGTGCCGTGGCCGCCTACGACTTCGCCCGCCGGTGCCAGCAGCGCTGCAGCACTCGCTCGCTGTGCTGTTCGCCTGCCGCTGCCGCGGCGGTATGCAGGAAGTCCCCGCACTGGGACTGGGTGACGCGGGCGAGTAGCACCGGGCTCAGCAGGGCCAGGGAGATTCCCAGCACCACCCAGAGGGTGATCACCTTCCACGGGTTCCTGGTGGAGTATCCGGTCAGTGCGCGGATCACGGTTTCCTCCGGCAGTGGACACGAGCGTCCGCAAGATCGGTCTCGGCTCCGGGGGTTCCCGGCCGGGTTCCAGACCATCACCCGGGGTGGGCCGCGGACGTCCCTGCGACGGACGATCCGGGCCCCTGCTCCTAGGCCGGGCCCGGACCCGGGACTGTGGTCCTGGTCCAGGCCCCCGTGATCGGCCGTGGGGACCATGCCGGGGAGGGGTGAGCCGATGCCAGAATGGGGTCATCGGGCCTGTTCAGAGCCTGTTCAGGGTCTGAACAGGGCCTGATCGGGCTCATCGGGGCTCATCGGTGAGGCGCGGCGCGGGCCGGGCACGGAGGGGGAACGGACATGGGCGGTGATCAGCGCCCCGCGATGGACGCGGCACTCGGGGCGGACCCGGCACACCCGGCACACGCGCCACACCCGGCACACGCGGCACACCCGGCGAGCGGGAGCCCGCGGCCCGGCGGGGTGACGGACGCGCCGCCGGAGACCGACGACGCGCCGTGGACCCACACCGACGCGCTGGTGGCCGCCGGCGTCTGCACGCTCGACCTGCTCAACTACCTGCTCTTCAGCGAGATGGACGGGGTACGCCGGGTGACCCCGCCGGGCCTGCTCCTCGTCGCGCTGTCGGCCCTGCCGCTGCTCGTTCGGCGCCGCCACCCGGTGCCGGCGCTCGCCGTGGTCCTGGCCGTCGAGGCCACGATCGACCTGTCCACACCGGCGAGCACCCACTTCGGCGCCGCCTTGATGGTCAGCCTGTACTCGGTCGCCCGGGCCCGCCCCGCCCCGGTGACGGCGGCCGCCGCGGCGGCGACGACGGTGCTGACCACGCTGAGCCAGAGCCACCTGCGCGTCCCCTCCTGGCAGGCGCTCGCCGGCACCTCCTGCTCCACTCTGCTCGTGGTCGGTGCCGGCCTCGCCGTGGCGCGCTGGCAGCGGGAGGTCGCGGCCCACCGCAAACTGCTGGCCGACCGCGCGGTGGCCGACGAACGCCGCCGCATCGCACGGGAGTTGCACGACATCGTGGCGCACCACATCACCACCATGCAGCTGATGGCCGGCGGTGCCCGGGCCAACCTCGCCCACCCGGAGGTGGTCCGGGACGCCCTGGTCACCCTGGAGTCCTCCGGGCGACTGGCCCTGAGGGAGATGCGCCAGCTCCTGAACGTCCTGCGGGCCGGCGACGAACCGGACACCGCCCCGCCCTCGCCCCAGCCCGGGGCCGAGGACCTCGGCCGGCTTGTGAACGAGTCCCAGGTGGCCGGCCTGCCGACCGACTTCGGCGTCCGCGGGCCGCACCGCCCGCTGCCGCCCGCCGTTGGCCTGACCGTGTTCCGGATCGTTCAGGAGGGCCTCACCAACGCCCGAAAGCACGCCGGGCCCGCCCGCGCGACCGTCACCCTGACGTACGGTCCGGACCGGGTCACCGTCGAGGTGCGCGACGACGGGAATACGGCGGGCACGGGCGGCGCCGCACCGCAGGAGGCGGTGCCGGCCGGCGGCCGGAGCGGGTACGGCCTGATCGGCATGCGCGAGCGCGTCGCCCTGCACGGCGGCACCCTGCGGACCGGACCACGGCCGGAGGGCGGCTTCGCTGTCCTGGCCGATCTGCCACTGGCCCCGGAGGAGACGGCCGACGCGGCCGTCCAACACGGAACGGCGACGGCCCGGTGAGGTCGAACGACGGCCGCCCGGTGGGCGCGGTGGCACCGGGCATCCGGGTTCTCATCGCGGACGACCAGCCGCTGGTGCGGCGCGGCCTGTCCCTGATCCTCTCCCCCGACCCATCCTTCGAAGTGGTGGGCGAGGCCGAGAACGGGGAACAGGCCATCACCGCCGCCCGCCTGCCGCGCCCCGACGTCGTGGTGATGGACATCCGGATGCCCCGTTCCCGCCCAGTCCGACGTGTGCCGGCTACCGGTCGACCAGGGCACCGATCCGCCAGCCTCCCGGCGAAACCGGGCCGTCGCCGGGCCGGAGTCCGTTCGCGACTGGCGGCGGTCTGACCTCTCCGACCCGGACGAGCAGAAGTGGATCCGGCCAGCGAGGTCCTTGCCCGGGTGCACGCCGCCGGCGGTGACCGGCGAATGATCCGGTCGACCAGCAGCGGCCGGCGCCGCTGCACGTCTCCCTCTCCAACGCCGCCGAACAGACCATCGCCCAGCTGTGCACCGACGAGCTGGACGCCGTCGAGAATCTTGTCGAACGTCCGCGATCCTCCGGCCCCGGTCGGCGACTGCAGAAGGCAAGAGGCTGAACAGGACTCGTCGTCCTCCTCCGAGCCAGCGATCAGCCACCTGGCCGTCAACCCGGCCGCGGCACGCTGATGAGCATCCCGCCCCGAACCCACGGGCGCATCCTGCAGCTGCTCGCGCAGCGGAACCGTCTCGGCCAGGGGCCGCCGACGTGCCAGGAGATGGCTGCCTGCTTCGGCCTGGACCCGGTGGCCGCGAAGATCGAGGCGTTGCGGTCGAAGGCGAAGCGGCTGACAGTGCGAGGGTGGCTGGCCGAGCCGGCACCGGGCCGGTTCACGCTCGCGAAGGCCGTGGCCGGGCAAGGCGGCGGGTCATGAGCTGCGCCGCCGACCAGTAGACCACCGCCTCCGCGCTGCTGGTGGACCGTTCGAAGTCCCGCACGAGGCGGCGGCTCGACCGGCTGGTGCGCTGGCACGCCGAGCGCCGCCGCAGCGAGTGGGCGCCGCTCGACCTCGGCCCCGATCCCGCCGACACCGTCAGCCGAGCCGCGCTGCTGCTCTCCGCCGCGCTGCTGGACGCGGCCACCGCCACGCGCGCTCCGCCGCGGACCCCGCGCCCGAGGTCCTGGTCGACAACACCTTGGCCACCGCCGCACCGTAGCAACGGCCGGCCCCTCACCCGCGGGTCTACGCATACGATCTGATAACTCTGAGTGAGCAGCGCGGTCACCCTATGGTGTCCCCATGCGCCGATCAAAACTCCTCTACTCGGCAGCCATCCTGCTTCTGGGCGCAGCATCGGTCGCTGTTGCGAGGACGGCTGAGGGTGATGCCGAGGAGACCCGCATGGCTCCGACGGTGCTGCTGAGCCGCGAGTACCACGAAAAGCACTTGAGGCCGGTCGCGGACGAGGTTCACCGGCTGGTCGATACGGGCCAGGTGCCCGGTGACGGTTTCGCCTCAATCGTGTTCCACGGTGACGAGCACTATCTTGACCTGTACTGGAAGGGTCCGGTCCCTGCCGTGATCACCGAGGCCGTGGACGCCTGGCGTGCACGTACCCGTGAACAGGCCCGTCAGGAGCCCGCCGGCCCGGTGAGTCCCGACTACGAGGTGCGCTACCGGTCCGCGGCCTACTCGCGTTCCGAGATGGACCGGGCCGTCGACAGGTTCGTCTCCGCTGTCGGCGAGGACCCATCGGAGTGGTCGTCCGTTTCGCCCGCCAACGACGGCAGCGGCCTCCTGCTCACCTACCGGCCGAGGACCACCCGGCGCATCGCGCCGGCCAACGCCCCGACCCGCGACTACGAAGCCCGGGCCGAACACTTCGCCGGTATCCCCGTTCACACCCGCACCGGCTCCCCCGAAACACCCACCCAGGGCAGCCGTACCAGTGACGCCCCGCCCTGGTACGCCGGA
Source organism: Kitasatospora sp. NPDC127116 (assembly GCF_042677365.1). Taxonomy (NCBI): domain Bacteria; kingdom Bacillati; phylum Actinomycetota; class Actinomycetes; order Kitasatosporales; family Streptomycetaceae; genus Kitasatospora; species Kitasatospora sp. NPDC127116. Next base: position 8,619 of record NZ_JBHXTL010000005.1, on the reverse strand, counting down.
ACCGACCTCACCCTTGCCGACAACTCCCACTGCTCCACCGGAATCCCCGGCTGGGTCAGCAACAAACGCGTCCTGCTGACCGCCGCGCACTGCCAGACCGGCGGGAACGTCTACAACGGGCAGCGCGTCGTCGGGGAGGTCACCGCCTACGACAGCGGCCTGGACGTCGCCGTCGTCACGACCGACAAGAGCACCGCGGCCCGCTTCTACAGCGGCTCCTGGAACAGCGGCGACTCCCGCCCGCTGTACGGACCGGCGCGCCTGGACCCGGGCCAGTCCGCCTGCTTCAGCGGTGCCGTGTCCGGCTTCCACTGCGAGCTGGAGGTCACCCGCGTCGGCGTCCACTCACCGTCCGGGCGCACCGCCGCGACCGAGGTCAGGTCCCGCAGCGGGGACATCGCCGTCGCCCAGGGCGACAGCGGGGGACCGGCCGTGGCCAACCCGCAGGGCGACTCCATGGCACCGGTCGGCGTCATCATCGCCGGAAACACCGACACCAAAATCCCGTGCAACGACACGTCAACCCCGACGACCTGCTTCTCCACCGGTTACTACACCCCGCTCGACCCAGTGGCGTCCAAGTTCGGCTTCTCCGCGCTGTGACCTCCGGAGACCTCACGGTGCGAAGGCGTCAAGTCGGGGACTGCGGACGCGGGCTCGGTGTTCGACGGCGCACGGCTCAATTCTCGGCGGCATGCCCCGAACGGACGCGCTCTGGACGTCAAACGCATTTGTCGCCGTCGCTCCAGGTCTTGGTGGCGTTGCCCGGCAGAGCCTGCCAGTGGACGACGGAACACTGGAAGTTCTGCCGGGTCTCGTTGCCGACGACGTACTCGTAGGACGTCGGGTAGCGCATCCACCCTGCCTCGCACCCCTGGCTGCACCAGTAGTCGCCGATGTCCCCCCAGACAGGCCACGCACCGCTGCCAGGAGACCAGTAGATGGTCCCGTTCTGAAACTGCGTCCGGCGGCCAACCCCGTCGGGGTTGACCAACTCCTGCGTGAGCGGGCAGCCGAGTGATCCTTCGGGGCCACCCATCGCGATGTACCGCTTCTCGATGTCGCCCACGACCTCAAACCCGCGGTCGCAGTACGGGGTGGCCTCTTCGTAGCAGCGGCGGCTGGCGGGGTTTCACCCAGGACGAAGCCATCCGCACCGCCATCGAAGGGTTGCTCGCCACGTGCGACTGACCGGGGAATTGTCAAATTCTGTGGATCGACCGGACGGTCCAATGGCTGGTCGATCAAGCGAGCGGCTTGCGGTAGCGGACATACTCGTTCTGTCTCCGGAACCCCACGCTCTCGTAAAGATCGTAGGACCGGTGGGGATTTGCTGTGCCCGTGTACAGCCTGGCCGTCGTCGCACCCTGCTCGCGAAGGCTTCGCAGCCCTTCCAGCAGCAGGATCCGGCCGATTCCGAGGCGTCGCTGGTCCGTTCGGACGCTCAGCTCTTCCACCTCGCCCACGGTGTGGTCGTGGCTGCGGATGGAGCAGAGGGCCACGCCGAGCATCTCCTGCCCCCTCCAGGCAGCCCTCCAGCATGCCGGGTCGGCGGTGTCGACAAAGTCCTGGAAGGTCCACTTCTGAGTGAAACCGGTTTCCGCATACGAATCGACGACCGTCCTCCAGGCCGCGCGGTAGTGGCTGGTCCCGATCGGCCCCGTCCGTATCCCGGCCGGGCATTCGCTGCCTCGTTCGGGCAACTGCCACAGATTGCCCAGCTCCAGCTCGACCAGACTGAAGACACGTCGGTAGCCGGCTGCGAGCAGAAGCGCCGTGGCGTCCTGCTCGGAGACCATGGCGTTCGCACCGATCACTGCAGTCCGAGCCGTGCCATGGTCTTCGATGAGCTGGCCGATCCGCTCTTCGGCCCAGCTCAGCATGGCTGACCCGATGCCCTGGTCGCGATGCTCGGGCAAGAGGTAACCGCGGTGCAGGTAAAGCCACGTATCGTCCCGCTCCTGCCACCACCGGATCGTCGAGTAGCCGACGACGCTCCCGTCGCGTACCACCAGGACCTGGTTCTTGGACGGCTCGTCCAGCTTGGCAGAGGCCTCGGCGATCTCGGCCGCTGTCGGGAGCCCTTCCACAACCGAACGGGTGTCGACCCGGTCCCGTTCGACGCATCCCAGCCGCACCGCGGCCATGGGGCCGTGGTCCTCGTCGCCCCGATACGGCCGTAACCCGAAGCCGGCTGGGAGGTCCTGTCCTGGCGTGTCATCCGACATGATCGGATGATCTCGAACTTCGAGGCAGGTCCGCCACCCTGTTCATGATTCATGCTGCGGTCGTGTTCGGCCGTTCCACGAGGTAGCCGCGTTCGAAGTGGGCTCCGGCTCGGACGAGAGCGACGAGGTGGGGCGCATTCACGGCTCGCCAGCGGGTCTGGGCGGACCGATCTCCAGATCGGGACCGCCGATGCGGTACCACCTGGTCTCGCCCCACCGGGGCGGCCGCTCACCCAGCCCGGCCAGCAACGCGGTGAGCCGCGTCTGCCCGTCGATCACCAGGAACTCCGCCTTGGGCACCTTCTCGTACCTGCCGCGGGCCGGGCGGTCCTTCGGATCCGGCCGCCACAAGAACAGCGGCCCGACCTCGACCTTCGCTCGTGGGCCGGTGACCCGAAGGTCGCGCACCGCTTCAACGACACGGCGGACAGCAGCGAAGTGGTACCTGCCGCATCAGTTCCTGGCCCTACTCACGAAATGGGTGGGAGGTGAGCCAGCGCTGAAATTCACGATGGCGAAATTGGTAGGCATTGCCGGACAGTCGGATCAGCCCCGCGTCGTAGGACCATGCAAGGAAGGCGTTGAGACGGAATGGCAGAGCGCGCCGCATGTAAAGGCGCAGGGACAAAAGAAATATGAAATATCGCCCGTACGCGCTCGTTGCCACGCTCATGACGAAGATGGTCAGTCCGAAAAGGGACCCCCAGAGGAGTCCGGCCGCGAATCCGTCGACGAGTCCGAACAGAGACCCGAAGGCAAGCCCGGCCAGCAGCGCACACACGAACCCGACGGTGATCCTGTAGAGGATGTCCGACCGGAGGACGGCTCCCGGGCCGGCGACAGTGGCCGGTGGACCCTCAAGTTCGCCGAGGAGTGAGGACAGGAGCCCAAGCAGGACACCCATGAGTCCGACCACGATTCCGGTCGTGACTCCGACCTTGGCCTCAGCCGAGAGACCAACGATGACGCCGGTCACGATGCCGATCCCGATCGATGCGGCAAGCGCCCCCTTGCACGTGTCGACAATATTTTGACGAAACTCGGGGACTTCCAGGGCCGACCAATTCAGGCGGCGAGGCAGGTGCTCGTTTCCCCAGGCGACAAAGCCCGTGGTGGTACCCCAGAGGGCGAGGAGGAGAGTCTGGAACGGGAAGGGGGAGCCCTGCACGTACAGACCCCCGAGGAAAAGCGGCATCGGTACGAGAAGGAGAAACTCCCATTGGATCACGCGATCTTCAACGATGACCCACAGCTCGTGGATGTGGATCTCGGTACGCGGCTCGGCAAGTGGCTCCACCGCCGGTGTTTCCGATGTCGGATCGGGGCGTTGGAGGCTGCGGGCGATGCTGGTCAACCAACGGCGTGTGTCATCGGACGTGTACCGGCGCTTCGGCGGATGGAGAGCGAGAGTGGCGGGTATGAGGAGGTTCAGCAGGTGATCGTCCACGTCCTGAGGGGTAACCAGGGCTCGGAGTTCGATGGGATCGCCGGCGCGGCTGTAGACGGTCGCGGCCAGGGACAGCCGCCATGGCGTGGACAAGCTCTGGGCCAGGACGCCGGTGGGATCGGTGCGCAGGTGCTCCAGGAGGGTCTGCCACCGGGGAGTGCCGCCCGAGCGGTCGGCGAGGTAGCGGAGAGCTTCCTGCGGAGGGACGGGTTCGATGCTGATGCGGGCGGCGTCACGCAGCTGCGCGGCGTCGACAAGGGCTTCGTAGTGGGTGGTGCGGCAGGTGAGCACCAGTGGTCCTGCGGTTCGGCCGCGGCCGTATGCGTTCAACGCGGCGAGGGCGGCGCGGGCGCGTGGGGGGTGTGGGTCGGATGAGGGTCGACCGCCGGCTTCGCGGACGGGCTGGCCGACAGTCCCGGTCAAGCCGGAGTCCATCTCGTCCAGGCCGTCCAGGATCGGCAGGACCAGGCCGTGCTCGACCAGCTGTGCCGCACGGTCCCGGGGCCAGTCCAGGTTCTGGACGAGATGGGCGATCAGGAAGGCTTCCAGCGGAATGTCGGTGTCCCAGGCAGCCAGGGACATCCGCACGGGCACCGGGTCGGTGTCGCCGCGATGCTCGATGAGCCCCAGCAGCAATTCCAGGGCGAGGACGGTCTTGCCCGCTCCCGGTGCTCCCGTGACGACAAGACGTGCAGGGGTGGTGGCCTGGTAGTAGGCAGTTATGTCCGCCGCTCCTGCCGTGTGACTGTCGTCGAACATCTGACCGTGCGGGCCGGGGGCGCGGGCGCTGGGAACGGGTTGGTCATGAAGGGTGTAGCGCAGATTGATGCGCGTCGCTCGTGAGCGTGCCGCAGGACGGGCAGGCACCCGGCGCGGCCAGCACCCCGGGCCCGGCCAGGATCTGGAACATCCGCAGCACCTTCGCGCACTCGGCGCAGCCCAGCGGGCCGGCACCCAGCTCCGGGTGCACCCGCACCCCGTCGAACCCGCAATCGTCACTCATGCCCGGACCAACGAGACGGCGGTTCGCGGAGCACGGGGCGGGCGAAGGAGTCCAGAGAGGCTTGCGGGGCCCGTCGAAGCCGCCCCGCGCGGAGCCGGGGACCCCGGGACAGGGACAGCCCCGGAAAGGCCCTGGAGAGCCAGGACGGGCGGCGCCGGGACGGACCACGGCCGCAGGCGCCGGAGACGAACCGGTGGACCGCCGATCCTGGTGTGCTAGGCACAATCAGCGGGTCATGACAGCAGATTGGTCACCCCGTAGCAGCGGAAATCCACGGCCCTCTTCAAGAAGAAGCCGAGCTCAGCGGCTCCTTCCCCTCGATGAGCACGCTGCTGACCATCCGACTGACACCACCCCACCCACTCACAAGGCCACTGCCGGGGTCCCGCACGGCGGGTGTCGCCGTGAGCCGATCGGACGAAATCCGTGGACACTCGCCGCCGGGGTCCCGGCCGGAGACCCGGCGGGCTGAACACTGACTGCCGCCCGGAACCGGCGAGCGCGAGGGAACGAGGAGACCTGGTGAACCACGGAATGAGCGTGCTGCTCCGGGCGATTCCGCTGCTCATGGGCGCGGTGTCGGCCGCGCTCGGCGGCTACGTCCTCGCGCACTCCACCGGGCCGAGCGCCCGGGTCGCGGGCCTGACGCTGGTCTTCCTGGCCGCCGTCTGTCTCTGCCTGTTCGCCGTCGCGGCGACCGTCGTGCGGCAACTGATCGGCCGTTTCGGCGCGTTGGACCGGATCGGCTACCCGGCGTTCGGCTTCGCGGTGGCCGGGGCCGCCGTCGGCTACGGGCTGGGCCTGCTGGCGGAGAGCCACCGGCCGGTGGCCGACTTCGTGGCCGGCAGCGTGGTCCTCGGCATCGGCCTGGTCTGCGTGTGCGTCTCGTCGGTGGCCGCGGTCGCCACCCGCTTCACGCTGATCGGGCAGAACGCCGTCCTGCCGGAGGGTTCCCCGCCGCGCTCGCCCGCGCCGTTCGGCCGGTCCGCGGCCCGGGCGCTGGTGGCGGTCCCGGTCCTTGCGGCCGCCGCCGCCTGGGCGTGGGCGATCGTCATGCTGGCCAACGGGGGCGGCGGGGACTCGGACGGGCGCTTCACGGCCGGGCACGTGGTGGTCGACCAGGCGATCGTCTGCACCGCCCTGATCGGGCTGGTGATCACCCTGCTGCGGCAGATCCGGAACACGTACACCCGGCGGGAGCGGGTCTGGTGGCTCGTCCCGGCCGCCGTGCTCGGCGCCATGGACATCACCGGGGGCCTGGTCGTCGTCGCCCTGGACCCCCGGCCCGGTCAACTGGCCACCGGGTACGTGCAGATCGGGCTGGGTCTGCTGTGCTGGACAGTGCTGAGCGCGGTGCTGCTGCTCGCCCTCGGCTGGCGCCGTGCCGCGCCGCCGGCCGGCCGCGCCCCGCTGGTCCCGGTCGGCACCACACTGCTGTGCCTGTTCATGTCGGCGTTCCTGTTCGAGTCGGCCGACCCGGACGTGACGGTCGCGGCCCGGGTCCTGGTCGGCCTCGGCGCCGTCTGCTTCTCGCTGTTCGCCGTGGTCTCCGTCCTGGAGGCCGGCGTCGCCGACCGGAACTGACCGGCCGCCCGGACACTCATCGGGCGCGGGACCGCGGGGCTGTCCCCGGCCGCCGACCACGTCCTGCAGCACCTGGTGGCCCCCGACGAGGCGCCGACGGCGTGCCCGGGCCGCGGGCCGACCCCACCACGGGGGTTGAGACTGGTAGGCGCGCATGTTGAGGTGTCGCGTATCCACCCATAAAGTCAGCGCTGCAACCACGATGAGTGATGGTCTCAGCGAGCAGCAACAGCCAGTTGGTCGGCAACCTTCCCGGCTGCGTGGCGAGAGTCTGCAGCCGGGAAGGTGATGACTACTCCGAGAGCAGCTTGATCAGCCGCTCGGTGATGGCGCGGGAAGCGCCGGTGAAGGCTCCACGGACGGCCTGCCCGATGAGCTGCAGGGCGATGCTGGTCCTGGCCTCAGTGGCTGGCGGGCGCGTAGCGTTGGGCATCTGGGTCCCCTCTCGAAGGCTGGATCCTGAGTGGCCCGTCGGTGTTGGTTGGACGCCTTTCCGGCGGGCCGCTTCAATGTCAGCACGCTGGGTAGCGGACTGTTCAAAGCCCGGAACCAAGCGCGACCAAGTGGGACTTCCCGGGATTTGGCCCGACGTTCGTTAAGGGGGAGCCGTGCCGAATCGGCGACGCACTATCGATCGCTCACACCCGCTGGGCAGGTTCGCCATTCAGCTTTCCGAACTGCAGGAGAGCGCCATAGCGCGAGCAGGAGGCAGCCAAGCGGCTCGGGAGATCAGCATCGACAGGGTGGCCAGCGGCAAGTGGGTAACGAGTCGGACGGCGATCTACGCCTCGCTCAACGGGACTCGATTGGCGTCGATGAACACGCTGTGCGCGATGGTGTCCGCATGGCACCCGCGGGGAGAGAAAGGCATCACCGAGTGGCAAAAGCTACGACGCGACGTCGAGGAACAGTTGGCCGCTTTGCGGGGCGGTAGGCCCGCGAGGGCTGTGGATGTTGAGGTCACGCCTGCAGTGCAGCAGCCAGAGCCCGTTCGGGTACCTGACGAGGAAGCATTGGCCGAGCTGCGAGTCTTGCTGGCCGACAGGCTGGCCCAGGTTCGACAGACCAAGACGCAGCTTGCGGCGCGCTCTGGTCTGGGGCGAACCACCGTACATGAGGCATTCGCCCGAGGCAGGCCGGCGCCATCTGCGGCGACGGTTGCCGCGCTCGCCCGGGCGCTATCCCTCGATGCAGCCCACCTCCTTGAGTTGCATCGGCAAGCTGTCGGTTAAGTCCATTGGTGTTCGCCTCGGTTCAGGTGAACCTTCCTGAACATCGGCGTCGTGACTCGAACGCGATCTTCGAGCCTTCGGGAATGGCGGTTGCCTTGTCACCGCGTGTGGTCTCCGAGCGCGTATCGGTTCCAAGTTCCGCCGGCTTCAGTGACGAGCCGGGTGGCGGCCTCGGCGGCGGGCGGATCGGTCAGCGTCGGGCGTCTTTGGGAGCCAGCAGGCTTGTCACCTCGGAGATGGCCTCCGCCGAGGACTTGAATGCTGCCTCGCCTGAACGAGCTTGAGCACGACCTCCTCGACCGGCGTCAGCGCGCTGAAGCCGAAGGCTGGATCGGTGAGATCGAAGGTATCGACCTCACCCTCACCTTCCTGCGCGGCAAGAGAGACGAAGCCAGCCGCCGCAGCCGCCGGCCCGTCGTCGACCTCGGCCTTCCCCGGCCCCGACCGTCCCTGCCACCGGAGTGCTCACTTCCATGAACCCTGCCATACGAGTCAGCTCTCGTGCGTCCATCCCCCCCGCTGGAGGCCCGTCCGCCAGCGGCGGGGAGCGGCTGATGTCTCACGGAATCGGCTACGGCTTGGTCAACCGCCGGTGCCACCAGGGGCAGCTCGGCGAGTCCCACCAAGGGCTAGTGGCGGCGATCGCGCTCGGCGCGGTGCGCTGGTCGCGGCGCTCCAGGCAGTGCGGGAGGAGGTGAGGGAGCGGATCCCGAAAGAATTCCGGGTCCACCTGCAACCTCCACACCCCCCGCACGTCTGATGAGTGAGCGGCCGGAAGCCGGAACCGGCCGCGCATCACTCGGTCACCAAAAGGGGGAATTCGCATGCGCAAGAACAGCCGTGTCCTGAACCAGGCCCGTCGCCTCGCCCCGACGGTCGCGCTCACCGCGGCACTGGTCGCGGGCGGCGCCGCGACGGCCGCCCCGGCCTTCGCCGACACCGGCTCCCACTCCGTCTCCGGCGTCGGCGTATTCGGCAATGAGGTCGTGTCGGGCAAGGGGGCGCCCACCGCGAACCGGTGAGCAACCCGGGACGGACCGCCCGTCGGCGCCCGGGCCCTGGGCATAGCCCCCGCCCCGCCCCCGCCCCCGGCCACCCCCCAAACCGTAACCGCCCCACCCGCCC
>NZ_JBHXTL010000004.1:0-157730 GCF_042677365.1 Kitasatospora sp. NPDC127116 | reverse complement strand
GGGACCGTACCGACGGTCCCGGCCGCCGCCGTTCCGGCTCTCCGCCGGCCTCGTCCTCGCGCTCCCTGCGTGTCGCTCTGGAGCTTGTTCGCGGTCCCTTCGCAGTCCCTACGTGCTCCCTTCGCGGTCCTTTCGTGCTCCCTTCGAGCCGCTTGGCGTCGTCCTGGGGCTGCTCCGGGGCCGCTCCGGGACCGCTTTTGCGCCGCCGACCGTCCGGATCCGGCGTACCGGCCGAAGAGCCCCGGCTCCCGCCCGTCGGCTGGGTAGAGTCCCGCCATGGTGACTGTGAACGCGGAGAGCCCGGCGGGCGGGCGGCTGGCCGGCCGCTCCTGTGTGGTGACGGGTGCGGCCAACGGCATCGGGAGGGCGGTCGCCGAACGCTTCGCCCGGGAGGGCGCGTCGGTGGTCGCCACCGATGTGGACGCGGCCGGGCTGGACCGGCTGGCCGAACGATTCCCCGGCGCCGTCAGCACGGTGGTCGGCGACGTGGCCCGGGACGAGGACGCCCGCCGGATGGTGGCAGCCGCCGTCGAGCGGCACGGGCGTCTGGACGTCCTGGTGGCCAACGCCGGGATCATCCCCCTGATGGAGATCACCGAGGCCACCGCCGAGGACTGGGACCACGTGATGGCGGTGGACGGCCGCGGCATGTTCCTCACCTGCAAGTACGCGATCGAGGCGATGACCGCCCAGGACCGGCCCGGCGGCTCGATCGTCTGCCTGTCCTCCATCTCCGGCGAGGCCGGTCAGCGCGGCCAGGCGGTGTACGGGCCCGCCAAGTTCGTCGCCTCCGGCCTCACCAAACACCTCGCCGTGGAATGGGCCGACCGCGGCATCCGGGTCAACGCCGTCGCCCCCGGCACCATCACCACCGCGCGCGTCGCCCGGCTGTACGACGAGCCCGGTGGCCCGGAGTACCTCGCGGCGATCGAGAAGCGGCACCCGATGGGGCGGCTGGGGGACCCGGCCGAGGTCGCGGCGGCCGTCCTCTTCCTCGCCTCCGACGACGCGTCCTTCGTCACCGGGGTCGTGCTGCCGGTGGACGGCGGGTACCTGGCGCAGTAGGGCCGCCACCGGGCACCCGGCTCCCGGTGAGCAGCTCGACCAGGACGGACACTCCGTCCGCCCCGTGTCCGGCGCCGACCGCCGTCCGGGTGAGGGCGAGCGCCGCGTCCAGCACGGAGGTGTCCAGGCCGCGCGCCCGGGCGGTGTGCGCGACGTGCGCCAGCCCGGCCTCGGCGGAGGCGAGACTGCTGCGGTCGCCCGGATGCCTGCGCTCGTCCGCGCGCTGCGCGTAGCCGTCGATCAGCGGCGGCAGCAGGCGCGGCAGGCCCTGGGCGTACGGGGCGAGTTCGGCGCCGCCGATGCCCTCGGCGCGGGCCAGCGCCAGGGCGTGCAGGTAGCCGTGCACGGTGGTCCAGAACAGGTCGAGCAGGGCGGCGTCGAAGGCGCTCGCCCGCCCCGGGTCCGCGCCCACGTGGCGTACGGTGCCGCCCAGTGCCCGCAGTGCGGCCTCGTGGGCGGCGAAGGCCTCGGCGTCGCCGCTCAGGAGGACGGTGCCCTCCGGGCGGCCGACGGTCGGGGTGGGGGTGAGGACCGCGGCGTCCAGGAGGCGGAAGCCCCGGGCCTCGGCGTCGGCGGCGTTCGCCCGCGCGTCGTCCGGGGAGACCGAGGTGGCGTTGACGACGGTCCGGCCGCGCAGCGCCGTTCCGGCCGCCTCCAGCACGCTCCGGGCGGCCGGCTGGTCGCGGACGCAGAGCAGCGCGAGCGGGGCGTCCGCCACCGCCTCGGCGGCGCTCGCGGCCGACCGCGCGCCGAGGGCGAGCGGCTCGGCGTCCCGGCCCGGTGTGCGGTTCCACACGGTGACCGGATGTCCGGCGGCCCGCAGCGCCCCGGTGAGCGCCCGGCCCATCGGGCCCAGGCCCAGCACGGCAACGGCGGTTCGGGCAGGGGTGGTTGAGGAAGATCGTTCGTTCGGCACGGCGGCTACGCTAGAGCTTCACGCCGACGGCAGAGTCAAGGCGCAGAGGCACGGTGGAACGTCGCGGCGGACGGCGCGGACGCTCCGCCGAGGAGGTGTCCGCGATGCGGATCGGAGAACTCGCCCGGCGCGCCGGCGTCACCCCGCGCGCCCTGCGCTACTACGAGGAGCAGGGGCTGCTCGCCCCCGAGCGCCGCCCCAGCGGCTACCGCGAGTACGACGAGCGGGACGTGGACACCGTCCGGGGCATCCGCACCCTCCTCGCGGCCGGGCTCAACAGCACCGTGATCGCCGAGATCCTCCACGGCCTGCCGCTTCCCGGGCAGCGAACGCCCGGCCCGACCTGCCCCGAGTTGCTCGCCGGCCTGGCCCGGGAGCGCGCCAGGATCACCCGGCAGATGGACGAACTCGACCGGGCCCGGGGCCTGTTGGACGCCATCATGGGTGCTCGGGCGCCGGGCGAGGCGATCCGGTCCGGCCGGATCGGGGCGGCGGAGCGGACGCCGGGCGCGGATGCGGCCCCCGCGGATGCGGCCCCCGTGGGTGCGACCGCCGCGGGTGCGACCGCCGTGGATGCGACCGCCGGGGACCGTCGCCCGCGGTCGGCGGCACGGAAACTCGATGGCGCGCGCTCCCGGACCGTGCTGGAGTGAGCGGATGGATCATGACGAGGTGCTCGCCCTGTTCGACGACCGGCTCCGGCGCAACGCGCCGCCCGACCCCGGCTGCCGCGTCGAACGCGACGGTGCGGTGATCCGGCAGGTGGGCCCGGAGCACAGCTGGAACGGCGTCGTCTGGTCCGGCCTGGACGAGGCCGGCGCGGACGCGGCGATCGCCGCGCAGGTGCGCCACTTCGCCGGACTGGGCCTGGAGTTCGAGTGGAAGGCCTACTCCCACGACCGCCCCGCCGATCTCGGCGCCAGGCTGCTGGCGGCCGGCTTCACCCCGGAGCCGGACGAGGCGCTGATGCTCGCCCGGATCGCGGACCTGCCCACCGACGCGGCCCTGCCCGAGGGGGTCCGGCTGCTCCCGGTGACCGACCCGGCCGGGGTGGACCTGCTGATGGAGGCCCACGAACAGGCCTTCGGCTCCGAGCACCCCGGGCTGCGCGCGCGGTTGCTCGACCACCTGCGGCACGGCACCTCGACGGTCAGCATGGTCGTCGCGATGGCCGGCGACCGCCCGGTCAGCGGCGCCCGGATGGAGCTGGTCCCGGACACCGGGTTCGCCGGCCTCTGGGGCGGCGGCACCGCACCGGACTGGCGCGGCCGGGGCATCTACCGGGCCCTCATCGCCCACCGGGCCCGGCTCGCGGCCGAACTCGGCTACCAGTACCTCCAGGTCGACGCGAGCGACCAGAGCCGGCCCATCCTCCAGCGCCTCGGCTTCGCCTGGGTGAGCACGACGACCCCTTACGTGCGCCAGCCGTAGGCCCCGCCGAGGGCGGCCGAGGGACCGGGGCCGGAGGGGTCGGGAGTCGAGGGGGCCGGGGCCGGAGGGGCCGGGACCTGGGGAACTGGGCCGATCGGCAGGGGAGTACGGGGGTGCCGCTGCTCAGGATGTGCCGTTCGGTACATGCGGGGGAGGGCCGGCCGGGGTCATCGTTGAGGCACCACGAGCGGGGACCGTCCGGGTCCCCGGGGAGGAGCCTCGGCGTGTTCGACCTCTACCACTACCACCCGCGCGTCCTCGGCACGACGGCCGTCGTGCCCGCCGCCCTCGGCGGCTTCGCTCCCAGCCTCGGTCTCAGCCTCGGTCTCGGGCTCGGCCTCGGGTTCGTGCGCCGGGTTGCCCGGCGGCGATCAGGCCGGGAGCCGTGTCCGGGGCACCGCGGCCGGATCGACCGCGCCCGTGAGCGGGCCCTGCCCGAAGCAGCTGCTCCGCTGAGCCCCGGTGTCGTGCACGGCGGTCTGCACCAGGGAGTACTGGAACGGCACCCCGATCGCCGCCAGCGGCAGAAGTACGCACAGCAGGGCGTGCCCCGGGCCGATCCGGAACGTCCTGCGGCGCACGGCGGCGACGAGCTGCCAGCCGCCCCAGCACACCGAGACGACGGCCAGCCCCAACCCCGCCCAGGCGAGCGGCAGTACGGGGGCCGGGGCGCCGGGGCTGTCCTGGCAGCGGCTCACGAGCCCGTGGATGTCGCCGTCCGCGACGAGCGTCGGCACGCCGCACGCCCACCCGAGGCAGGCGAGCAGCAGCGGGCCGCCCGCCCGGAGCCACCGCGGGGAGCGCTGTTCTTCACTCATACGCCTAGTACCAGTCCGGATTCACGCGGACGAAGTGCAGCTTCTGGTGCCCGCGCTGCTCCTGGAAGCTGTCGATCCGGCCGCCCATGCTCGCGTTCTGCTGGCCGCCGCTGTGCTGGGTGTAGCGGATGTCCCCGTCCGGGGTCACCGCCGTCACCACCGCGGTGTGGTGGACGACGCCCTTCTTGTCCTGGGAGTCCTGGTCGGAGTCCTCCTCGTAGTAGACGATGTCCCCGGGCTTCACTTCGCCCGGCGGGACCTCCTGACCGCCGTGGCGCATCATGAAGTCGTGCATGTTCTGCGCCCCGGCCCAGCTCTTCGAATAGTCGAGCCGCTGGTCGAGCCAGTCGCCGCCCGCGTCGTCGCTGCGTCCCCAGGTGTCGTCCCCGCGCCAGCCCCACCACTGGTCCCACTTGGCGTGCACGCCGCCCTGGCGCAGCGCCTCGGAGGCGAAGTTGGTGCAGTTGTCGTCGAAGACGTCGATGGTGGTGTCGTTCCAGTGCTCCAGCGCCCACTGGACCGTCTTCACCCGGTCGTACTTGGCGTTGGGCCCGCCGCGCAGGCCCACCTTCACGTCGTCGGGGATGCCCGGGAGGTTGGCGAGGGTCACGGGGTCGGAGAGCATCAGCTGCTTGTGCTGGTTGTCGGTCAGCGCCTTCCACCAGTCGGCGACCAGTCGGGGGTCCTGCCCGCTGGGGATGCCCCCGGTGTACATGGACAGTTCGGTCTGCGAGGCTTCGCGCTGGAGCTGGTCCAGTGCCTTGCGCGGGTCGGTCTCGCAGGTCGCGGCGGCGAGCTTGCGCAGTTCGGCGGAGGCCAGCTTGTCGGCCTGGGCGGCCTCGCGCAGCGCCTCCTGGAGCATGGCGTTCACCTCCTGGACGGCGTTGTCGTTCGAGGCCGCCGCGCCGCCGCTGCCGTGGACGGTGGCGGTGGTCTCGTCGACGGTGAGGCCGTACTGCCGGGCCATGTCCAGGGCGGAGTTCAGGGTGAGCTTGGCCCGGGTGATGCCGGCGCTCAGCCCGTCGAGGATCATGACGACGCCGCGCATGATGTCCGCGCCGGCCTCCAGGATCTGGGCCTGCTCCTGGAGCTTGCGGCCGGCGGCCTCGCCGACCTTGTCCTTCCAGTTCTCCTTGAGCGGGTCGACACCGTTGGCATGGATGTCGTTGACGGCCTGCCACGCCTGCTTGGACAGGGAGAGCCAGGAGCTGGCGGCGGCATCGACGTCGATGCTGTTGGCGGCCTTGAGCGCCGCGATGGTCATCGTCACGGCTGCTGCCCCGGTTCCGTGCCCCCGAGGTCACCGAGTGCGGCGTCGAGCCGGCGGGCGTACTCCTGGTCGGCCTGGTCGTAGGACTGCGCCGACTCGTGCAACTGTGAGGAGTAGAGATGGAGTTGATCGACGACCGACTTCACGTGGGCCTGCCAGGCGTCGGCGCAGTCCTTCAGTGCTGGACCGGAGTCCCAGGCCGACATCGCGTCGGCGGCCGTGTGGCTGTTGTCGAGCCAGTGCCCGACGGGGCCGAAGGTCTTGGCGGCCTCCGTGAGGCCGTTCGCCGACTGTCGCAACGCATGTGTCTGGACGTGGATGTGGTTCACGGTCAGGTCCCCCTACCCGGCTATGTCGATCCCGATCGACATGGGTGCGGCCATCGTAACGACCGGTTTGGAAGGGAAAGGTCATCCGAAAGTCATGAAAAAGTAATTCAACGGGGCTGGTTGCCTTGCTTCCTGTCGGACGGTGGGCAGCCGGTCACCGGCGCGGAAACCGGGCCTCGTCCGGACCTGACGGGAAGAGACCGCCCGGGAGGACCTCCCCGGGCTCGCCGGAGAACACCACCTCGCCCCGGTGCAGCACGTGCACCACCGCGGCCCCGGCCAGGGTGTGCGCCAGCGACTGCGCGGCGAGCACGGCCGTACGGCCGTCGGCGGCGCCGGCCAGCAGGTGGGCGTGCAGCCGCGCGGTGACGGCGGGGGCCAGGCCGCGCTCCGGCTCGTCCAGCAGGAGCAGAGCGGGCCGAGTCGCCAAGGCCCGCCCGACAGCGACGAGTTGCTGCTCGCCACCCGACAGGACGCCGGCCCGGCGGCCCAGCAGGGCGATCAGCTCCGGGAACAGCTCCAGCACCTCGGCGCGCCCGGCCCACCCAGGAGCAGGTTCTCGGCCACGGTCAGCGAACCGAACACCCCGCGACCGGCCGGGACCACGGCCAGGCCCCGCCGCACCCGTTGATGCACCGACAGCCCGCCGATGTCCCGGTCCCGCCAGAGCGCCCGCCCGCCCGACAGCGGCACCACCCCGGCCAGGGCGTGCAGCGCGCTGGCCCGCCCGGCCCCGTTGCGGCCGAGCAGGACCGTGACGGCGGCGGACGGGAAGTCCAGGTCGACACCGTGCAGCGCCTCCAGCGGGCCGTAGCGGACCCGGGCGGCACGAAGGGCGGCTTCGACGGGCATCAACCCACCCCGGAGGTCGGGCGGTTCGGCATCATGTGGCGGCTCCCCGCGCCCGGGTGACCCGGGGATCGGTCAGGACGGCCGCGGCCGGTCCGGCGGCGACCACCCGGCCCTGCGCCATGGCGTTGACGGCATCGGCGAGTTCGGCGACCAGTTCGGCGTCGTGCTCGACCAGCAGCAGCGCCATGCCGTGCTCGGCGAGGCCGCGCAGGACGGACACCAGGCGGGCCGTCTGCGCGGCGTCGAGGCCCGCCGCCGGTTCGTCCAGCAGCAGCACCCGGGGCTCGCCCGCCAACGCCCGTGCCGGCTCCACCAGGCGCAACACCCCCGTGGGCTGCCCACCGGCCGGTTCGGCGGCGATCTCCTGCAAGCCGAACAACCGCAGCGCGCGGGCCGAACGCTCGGCGGCCGTCCGGGCGTCCACCCGTCGGGCGTACTGCTCGGCGCCCACCCGGACGTTGCCGGCCACCGAGAGGGTCGGAAAGACGGCGGTCTGCTGGAAGGTCCGCCCAAGCCCCAGCCGCACCCGCCGGTGCGCGGGCAGCCCGGTGACGTCCCGCCCGCCGAGCAGCACCCGCCCGCCGTCGGGCCGCACTGTCCCGGCCAGACAGTCGAACAAGGTGCTCTTCCCCGCCCCGTTGGGCCCGATCAACGCTGTGATCCGCCCCGCCCGCGCCACCAGGTCCACCCCGCCCACCGCCTCGATCCCCCCGTACCGCCGCACGATGCCCCGCGCGGTGAGCCGGGCGGTGGGGGGAGTGGCGCTCATGGTCGTGCCCGGCGCGCTGCGGAGCGGCCTGCCGTTGTGGGGCGGGGTGGTCATGGCAGTTCCTCCGGTGCGGTGATCTGCGCTGTGCGCGTGCGCGTGGGCGTGGGCCTGCGCCTGCGGATGACGATGCGCCCGTGCGGCCGGCCCCCTGCCCGCGGTCGGCCCGTGCGCTGCACTTTCCGCCGCGGCGAGCAGCGGGTGAGCCGAGAGCCTCGGGACCGCCCTCGCTGCGGTGCCCATCGTTCGGTCGCTCGTGGCTGTGATTCGCCGGTGACTTCGCCGGGTGGCTCTGACGGCCCTGCGGTATCGCCCGACGGGTTGGGCGCAGGGGGACCTGGTGATCACGACCGCCCGCCTCGCGCGGTGATCCTCGCTCCCCGGCCCAATCGGCCGGGCCGTACCCCGTGGGGTCGGTGGCAGCCAGGTGGGGCTGAACGGGCCCGCCGCAGCTCGTAGCCGCTGCACCGCTGTTCCGGAGTGTGCGTGCCCTGGCCCCTCGGGCAACGCCTGCCGCGGTCCGGCGGAGACAGTCGTCCCTCTCCCTCCGCGGGCTGTGCGACAACCGCTGTCCGTGGCCGAGGGGCTTGCCGGTCCTTGGCCCGGCGGCTCGGTGGTCCTCGTCGCGGCTGGGGCCCCGAAGGTTCCGCCGGGTCCCCCGATGGCCTGCGTGGTGGGGGACTTGAGGATCATCGCCGTCCGTCCCGTGCGATGAGGGACCGTAGTCGGCGGCCGGTCGGGGTGAGGCGGGACGCGGGGAGAGGGGCCGTCGGGGGTGGGCAGCGGCCGGGGAGGGGGAGGGCGGCGAGTCCGCCGGGGAGGCGGCCGATCGTGGCGGCGAGGACGCCGACGGCGACGGCGGAGACTCCTGCGACGGTGCCGGCGTCGAGGGGCGACGGGCTCATGGGCGGTCAGCCACTCGGCGGGGCGGACTCCCCCGGACGGGTGGGGCCCGGCCCGGCGGCGAACGGAGAGCAGAGCGGGCAGGGCGTCAGGCCCCGGGCCCGGACGGCGTTCGCGTCCACCGGTGCGGCCAGGTGCTTGCCGGCGACCAGTGGGCAGTCCGGCCGGTGGTAGCGGGCGCCCTCGGGGACGGCCAGCCACCGGGAGCCATCGGTGACATCGGCCTCGCTGGCTTCGTCGGCCTGCCCGGAACGGTCGGCCGGGTCCGGTGGAGCGGGCCCGGCGTCCGGTTCGACCAGCAGGTCGTACAGCCGTTCCACCCGTCGGTCGGTCAGATCCGTGTGCTCCGGCGGGGACGGCGGTCGCAGTGCGACCAGGAGGGTCCCGGACACGATCAGTGCCGTGCCGGGGACGGTGGACGAGGTTAGGTAGGGGACCTGCTGCTCGACGAAGCGCTCACCGGAGGTCCCGTACCAGCCGAGCACGCACAGCACCGCGCCGACCGCGGCGAGCAGCCGGCCCGCCCACTCCCGGGCGGTCCGCAGCGGCCGAGTCCGACGGAACCCGTCCCGACGGATCCCGTCCCGGAGGAACCCGTCCCGACGGAATCCGTCCCGGACGGCGCGCAGCGGGTGGCCGCAGCGTCGGACGGGCGAACCCTCCGGGGCGTTACGGGTGATTTCTCCGTCGGATTGTGATTCGTCCATGGATCCGTCTTCATGGTGTCACTTGAGACGTTTCCAGGATCGGCCTGGAACAGCATCCGGGACACGGAGAGCGGGGCCCGGGCGGCGCAGTCGAGAGGGAAGACCACCATGCACGTGACGCGAAGCGGCACCCCCGAGGACGCCCGCCGGGCCCGGCGGGCGGCGAGCGTACTGCTCGTCCTGCTGCTCGCGGGTACGGCGGCGGCGTGCGGCAGCGACGGCAAGTCCGGCTCTGCGGCCACCTCCCCGGCGGGGACGGGTGCCACCGTCACGGCGACCGCCACCGAGTCCGCCCCTGCGACGGCCACCGCCACCGCCACCGGCACGGCCCCCGCCGACCCGGCCGCCGCGAAGGGGGAGATCACCACCAACTGGGAGAGGTTCTTCGACCCCGACACCCCGATCGCCGACAAGGCCCAGCTGCTCCAGGGCGGCGACGAACTGCTCCCGGCGCTCCAGGGCTTCGCCCAGGACCCGAGGGTCGGCCAGGTGCAGGCGAAGGTCGCCGGCGTCGCGTTCATCGACGCGAGCGACGCGACCGTCACGTACGCGCTCTCGCTGCAGGGCAACGTGGTGGAGCCGAGCGCGACCGGCCAGTCCGTCCTCGACAACGGCACCTGGAAGGTGTCCCGCTCGACCCTGTGCGGTCTGGTCACCCAGGCCGGCGGTGCCACGGCCACCCCGATCCCCGGCTGCGGCTGACCGGATGCGGCCGACTGCCCTGCCGCGCCGCCCGGCCGACGACGCGCTCCCGCGCCGGCGGCCCGGCCGTGTCCGGGCGGCGGTCCGCCCGGACCGCTCCCGCGGCGCCCTCACCGGCCGCTTCGCCGTCCTCCTGCCGCCCCTCGCCGCCCTGCTCGCCGGCTGCGGCACCGGCTCCCGGCTGCCGGCCGAGGCCTTCGCGACCCGCCAGACCCTCGCCTCCCCTGCTGCGGGAGCCACCGGTGTGACCGGAGCCACCGGTGCGGCCGGGAGCGCCAACCCCGCCTCCGACACCGGGGTCACCGCCACGGAGGTCAGGATCGGGCTGGTCACCTCGCTCACCAGCCCGGTCGGCAGCGAGGTGTTCAGCGGTCCGCGCTACGGCGCCCAGGCCTTCTTCCAGGCCCTCAACGACCGCGGCGGCCTGCACGGGCGCACCGTCCGGCTGGTGACCTGCGACGACGGCGGCAGCGGGGTCGGCAACCAGGACTGCATGCACCGGCTGATCGACCGGGGACACGTCTTCGCCTTCGTCAGCGGCAGCGTCCTCGACTACGCGGGCGCCCCGTACGTGAGCGGCAAGGCGGTGCCGGACGTCGGCGGCCAGCCGATCGGCACGGGGTACGACCGCTGGCCGCACCTCTACGGGAAATACGGCTGCGGCGCCCCGCGCGACGGACGGTCGATCGGCTGGAACGGCACGCTCTACCAGGGCACCGAGGTCTTCCGGTTCTTCAAGCAGCGACTGGGCGCGACCAGCGCCGCCGTGGTCGCCCACAACCAGGCCGACTCGACCCGTTACGCCGGACAGCTGAAGGCCGGGCTGGAGGCCGAGGGGTGCCGGGTGCTGCTCCGGACGGTGGACTTCGCGCTGCCGAACTTCCAGGCGGTGGCCGCGGCGGTGCACGCCGACGGCTCGCAGCTGCTGTTCGACGCGATGGACTCCCGGGGCAACGCGGCGCTGTGCCGGGCGCCGGACGAGGCCGGGGTGACGGTGGCGGCGAAGGGCACCAACGTGCAGAACTGGTCGGAGACGGTGCGCACCGACTACGCCTCCTCGCCGGACTGCCGCAACGCGCTGTGGGCGACCTCGTCGAGCCTGAACTACGAGGACGAGCAGTACCCGGCGGTCCACGACTTCCGGACCGCGATGGCCCGCTACCACCCGGACCGGGCCGCCCTGCTGTCCGCCTGGGAGTTGGAGGGCTGGGCGGGCGCGCAGTGGCTGACCGACGCGTTGGACTCCTGCGGCGTCGCGCCGACGCGCTCCTGCGTCGAGGCGTTCATGAACCGCGCCGAGCCCTACGACGCGCACGGCTTGATCCTGCCCGCCTCCTTCGTCCCGCAGCCGCCTCCCACCGGGCCGACCCGGGCGTGACTGAACGCCGCCCGTTGGCAGGACTCGGCCCAGGGCGGGCAGGGCGGCTGGGTCACCCAGGTGACGTCGATGACCACGAACTGCTTCGATGTGCCGCAGCTGCCGTACAAGCCGTGGCGCAGGGTCCGATCGACAGCCGACAGCCGACGGATTTCAGGTAGCAGCTTTCAGGGAACAGCTTTCAGATGACGGATAACAGATGACAGATTTCGAAATCTGTCATCTGTTATCCGTCATCCATTGCTTGTCGTTGCCGGTCGCCCACCCTCACGGCAGCCGCTCGACCACCACCATGGCCGCGTCGTCGTCCAGCCTGCCGCCGACGTGCGCGAGCAGATCGCGGCGCAGGCTCTGCAGCAGGGCGGTGGGGCGCTCGGAGCGCCAGGCGGTGACGCGTTCGGTGAGCGGGTAGAAACGCCGCTGGGCGTCGCGGGCCTCGATCACGCCGTCGGTGTAGATGAGCAGCCGGTCGCCGGGCCGGAACGGGAAGGTCTCCGCCTCGTACCGCGCCGGCGCGAGTTCGCCGAGGCCCAGCGGCGGGGAGGGATGGTGCGCGGCGAGGGTGGTGATGCCGCCGGAGCGCAGCAGCAGTGGGGGCGGGTGGCCGCAGTCGATCAGGCGGACCGGGGAACCGTCGTCGGGGATGTCGAGCAGGACGGCGGTGATGAAGGATTCTCCGGCTTCGCCGCTCTCCTCGGGGGGCTCCTCGGGCGAGGGGAGGGGCAGGGCGGACAACGCTTGCAGGCCCTGCCGCTCGCGTCGCTCACGCCGGTCGCGGCGGTCCCGTCGGGACTGTTCGGCGAGCTGGGCGAGGTCCCAGCTGACGCTGCCGTCCAGGTAGGCCGCCAGGTCGGGCAGTTCGGCGTGCAGGTGGGCGGCGGCGCGGAAGGCGCCGAGCAGCAGGGCCGCGTCGCCGAGCGAGGACAGTCCCTTGCCGCGGACGTCGCCGACCAGCAGCCGGGTGCCGGTGGCGGTGCGGGCGGCCGCGTACAGGTCGCCGCCGACCTGCGCCTCGGCCTCGGCGGCCAGGTAGACCGAGGCCAGGTGCAGCGGTCCGATCCGTTCCGGCAGCGGGCGCAGCAGCACCCGCTGGGCGGCCTCGGACACCGAGCGCACCCGGGCCAGCTCGCGCTCGTGCCGCTCGCGTAGCACCCGCAGGCCGACGATCAGCACCGAGACGATCAGCTGCGCGCTCAGCTGGGTCTCGATGTTCGCGCTGGTCAGGCTGTCGCGGACGGCGCCGATGACGGTCAGCGCGGCGAACGCGAGCGCGGCGACCGCGGCGGTGGCCCGGGGTCCGGCGAAGGAGGCGGTGAGGGCGGGGGCGACGATCAGCAGCGGGCCGAGGTGGATGTCCGGCGGGGAGAGGATGTCGACCACGGCGATCAGCACGATCAGCGCGAGGGTCAGCGCCGTCAGCACCCGGCGGTCGGGCAGCCAGGCGCGGCGGCGGTCGGGGGGATGCGTCGCGTTCGAGCGGTGCGGCGCATCGGGACGCTGCCGGAGGGGCACTCCTCCTCTGTACACCGTGGAGGCGGAGGGGCGCACCCGGAAGGGCTCGACCGGCCCCTTCGACCGGCTCTCCGTTAGGCCCCTTCGACCGGCCCCTCCGGCCGGTGTTCCGGGTGGCTCCCCCAGGTCAGCCCTCCTGGCCGTACCGGGCCAGGTAGTCGGCGAAGCGGGCGACGTCCTCGTCGGACCAGTCGGTGAAGCGCGCGGTGAAGGAGAGCCTGCGCTGCTCGTTGGCGTCCCGCAGCAGGGTGAGGCCGGCCTCGGTGGCGCGCAGGATCTGGCCGCGCTGGTCGTCCGGATCGGTCTCGCGGGCCAGCAGGCCGAGCTTCTCCAGGGCGGTGACCTGGCGGCTGACGGTGGACTTGTCGAGCATGAAGTGCGCGGCCACGTCGGCGGCCCGGCAGCCGCCGCGCTCGGTGATCAGGTCGAGGATGCTGTACGTGACCAGGGAGAGGTCGGGGTGCAGCTGGGAGGCCTTGTGCCGGGCGCGGCGGGCGAAGGCGGTCAGCTCGCGCTGGATGGTCTCGATGGACGACTGGCGGCCGGGCACGGCGTTCCTATCTCCTCGATATTTGTTGCACTATACAACGGATTTGCCCGGGGTCGCACGCTGCTCCGGTGCTCGCCGCTCCGGCGCTCATCGCCCTGCTGCCCGCCGCCCCGGCGCTCGCTGCTCCGGTGCGGCCCGCCATGCGCGGGCGGCGGCGATCCGCCTGGTCGCACTCGGGTGAGTGGCGAACAGTAGCTCAAGCACCCTCGGCGGGTCGACATCCGAGACGTTCGCCACGGCCAGTCTGCGCTGCATGGCCACGAACTGCTCGACATCCCCGGTCAGTTCGAGCGCGTGCCGGTCCGCCCTGGCCTCGATCCGGCGGCTCACCGCGCACTGCGGCGGCCCCGACAGCGTGCCCAGCAGCGCCGCGAGCGCCGCCAGCAGCGGCAGCGCCCGGGGGTCCGCCGCGTCCGTCGCCCCGGCGGCGTCCAGCAGCGGCGGCCAGGCGGCGAGCAGGCCGAGGACGGCCACCGCGACGGCCGCGCCGACCGCGCCCAGCGCGGTGCCGACCGGCACGTCCCGGTGCTTGACGTGGCCCAGCTCGTGCGCGACCACCAGCTCCACCTCGCGCGGCTCCGCGGTGGTCAGCAGCGTGTCGTACGCGACGATCCGGCGGGTCGCCCCGAACCCGGAGACGTACGCGTTGAGCGCGGTGGTGCGACGGGAGGCGTCCGCGACCAGGACGTCCCGCACCCGGACGTCGTCCCGTTCGGCCAGCGCGAGCAGCGCGGTGCGCAGCTCCCCGGGGGGCATCGGGGAGAAGCGGTTGAACACCGGCTCGATCAGCAGCGGATGGAGGAAGGAGAGCGCGGCCGTCAGCAGCGCCGCCGCGCCCGCCGCCGGCAGCCACCAGTGCTGCGGCGACCAGGCGGTCAATGCGAACAGGCCCAGTGCGAGCGGGAGGACGAGGACGAGGGTGAGCGCGAGGCCGCGTACGGCGTCCAGCGCCCAGCCGGCCCAGCCCTGGGTCACCAGCCCGTACCGGGCCCGGACGGTCCGCGCCCCGGCGCCGAACGGCAGTTGCAGCGCCTGGCCGAGCACCACCAGGGCCGCCGCGCCGGCCAGTACCCCGGCCGTCCGGGAGCCGCCGAACCAGCCGCCGACGGCGGTCACCAGGGCGGCACCGGCCGGGGTGAGGCCGAGCAGCAGGGTCAGCGCCAGGCCCGCCAGCCGTCCGCCCAGTGCCCACGGCAGCTGGGCTCGGCGCAGCGCGCGGCCCCGGGCGCGCTCGTCGGGGGTGAAGTCCGGCGCGGGGGCTTCGCCGGGCGGGGTGCATTCGGAGGTCGCGGGCTCGGCCGTCACGGTCTCGGAGGCCATGGTCTCGGAGGCCACGGCCTCGGGGATCGCGGTCTCGGGGTTCGGGGGTTCGGCGGCCGGGGGTTCGGGGGCCGGGGTGGTGTCCATGGCGGGGTGCGGCTCTTCCGGTCGGGTCGCGGGAGGGGCGGTACGGCGGTTCGGTGATTGTCCAGCGGTGGTCCAGCGGTGATTCAGCATGGCGTACCCGACGGGGCGATGCGCATGCCGCGGCCCGGCGGTCGCCCGCGGGCGGCGGTTCACTCCTCGGTGGGCCCGGTGGCGCCGTGGACGCCGGAGCGCAGCAGTTGGTGGCCGAGGTCCACCAGGGCGCGGCCGACCGCGAACTCGTCGCCGACGGCGGGGGCCGGGGCGTCGCGCGGGTTGCGGCGGGAGCGGGCGTCACTGTGCAGCACGTCGCCGTCGGCGTTCAGCACGGCGTGCACCCGGGTGGTGTCCTCGTCCTCGACCACGTGCAGGCTGAGCTGCCAGTCCTTGGTGCGCACGGCACCGGGGGCCGATTGCTCGACGCCCTCGCCGCCGGCCGCGACCGGCGGCGGGGCGGCCACCGTCCCGTCGGCACGGACGATCACCACGGGGCAGGCGCCGTGCACGGCGCAGCGGGTGGACACCGAGCCGAGCAGCGTCCGGGCGAAGGTGCCCCGGCCCCGGCTGCCCAGCACCAGCAGGTCGGCCCCCGCCGCCGCCTCCAGCAGCACCTCGGCGGCGTGGCCGAGCACCAGGCTCTCCCGGACCTCCACCGAGCGGTCCGGGCCGAGGATCTCGTTGATCTCGGCGCTCAGCGTGCGGCGGGCGGTCCGCTCGAAGCCGTCGTCCACCATCGGCGCGAACCACCCGTACAGCGAGGGGTACTCCCAGGCCGCCACCGCGTGCACCGCCGCGCCGGTCAGCACGGCCTGGCCGACCGCCCAGCGCAGGGCCGCCTTCGACGGCCCGGAGCCGTCGATCCCGACCACGATCCGGTGCTCCCGGGTGAGGGACGGGGGACTGCCGCCCACGGCGGAGATCTGATTGCTGCCCATCACGCCACACCTCCCGGCCTTCGGCGCGGGATTCGCTCCCTGCACACCACGCTGCGCGCCCCGCCCGCCTCCGCGCCAGGGACACGGTGGCCGGGTCGGCCGGGGCCATTGGGACGGTCGGGCCAGGGGGCGTCCGGCGACCGGCCGGCGATGCCGGGCCCCCGATGCCGGGCCCCTGATGCGCGGTCGGCGATGTCCGCCGGTCGATGTCCGACCGTCGATGCGCAGCCCGGCCCGGGGGTGTCCTTTGTGGCTGGAATGTTGCGGGCTCGGGTCCGGGTGGTGGTGATTCGGTGGCGTAGGCTGACCGCTCTTGCATCATCCTCGGGGGGATCCACTCATGCGCCGTGTCGCGGCCGCCGTCGCGCTGCTCGTCGGAATAACCGCCGTCGCCGCCTGCGGGCCGGACGACCCCGAACCGGTCCCGGCCTCCGCCGCCCCCGTCCCACCGTCCTCGGCGCCGGACGGTTCGCCCTCCGGCACGGCCCCGGGCAAGAGCGCCCCGCCCCGGCCCGACGGCACCATCACCGTCGCCTTCGCCGGGGACGTCCACTTCGAGGGCCGCACCGAGGCCCGGCTGGCCGTCCAGCCGCCCGAGCCCGCGCTCGGCCCGATCTCCCGCACCCTCGCCGACGCCGACCTGTCCGTCCTCAACCTGGAGACCGCGATCACCGGGCGCGGCGCCCCGGAGCCGAAGACGTACACCTTCCGCACCTCGCCCAAGGCGCTGTCGGTGCTCAAGGACTCGGGCGTCGACGTCGTCTCGATGGCCAACAACCACGCCGTGGACTTCGGCGCCGACGGCCTCACCGACACCCTCGCCGCCAAGGACTCCTCGCCGATCCCGGTGGTCGGCTTCGGACGCAACGCCAAGGAGGCGTACGCCCCGTACGTCACCACCGTGCGCGGGGTGAAGGTCGCGGTGGTCGCCGCCAGCCAGGTCGAGGACCTCACCAACCAGAAGTGGCGGGCCGGCGCCAACAAGCCGGGCATCGCCTCGGCTCTGGACGTGCCGGCGCTGGTCAAGGCGGTGGAGACGGCCAAGCAGCAGGCTCCGGTGGTGCTCGTCTACCTGCACTGGGGCGACGAGGGCAAGGCCTGTCCGACCGGTCCGCAGACCACCATCGCCAAGAAGCTCGCCGGCGCGGGCGCCACGGCCGTGGTCGGCACCCACGCGCACACCATGGTCGGCTCGGGCATGCTCGGCAACACCTACATCGGCTACGGCTTCGGCAACTTCCTCTGGTACGGCACCTCCAACTACCCCAACTCCAACGAGACCGGTGTCACCACCCTCACCCTCACCGCCGACGGCAAGGTGACCGGCGAGGCCTTCACCCCGGCCACCATCGACGACAAGGGCATCCCGGAGCCGGTCAGCGGCGCCACCGCCGAGGCCGCCCTCAAGCGCCGCGACGGCCTGCGCGGCTGCACCGGCCTCTCCCCGGCCCCGGCCGGCCCCGGTGCGGCACCGACGACCCCCACATCTCCGGCCACGACCCCCACCGCTCCGGCGAAGGCCCCTTCGGGTCCCGCGAAGGCGGCCACCACCCCCGCCGCCCCGCGTTAGCCCGCGCTGGTCGGGCACGCACGAGGAACTGACGACCGAACGGCTCTCCCTGCTGCGCCCCGCGGAGGGCGACATCGACGCCGTCCTCGCCGTCCACCGGGACCCGGCCACCTGCGTCCACAACCCCTCGGACGCCCTCGCGACCCGCACCGAGGCCGAAGAGCTGTGCGGCCGCTGGAACGCGGTCCGGGAGCGCCACGGCTTCGGCTACTGGACGGTCCGCGAGCACGACTCCCCGGCCGTACTGGGCTTCTGCGGCATCAAGCCGATGACCTTGGCGGGTCTGCCGATCCTCAACCTCTTCTACCGCCTCGCTCCCGCCGCCTGGGGTCGCGGCGTGGCGACCGAGGCCGCCACCACCGTCGCCGCCTGGGCGTCCGCCCACGCCCCGGACCTCCCCCTGATCGCCCGTGTCCGCCCGGAGAACCTCGCCTCCCGGCGCGTCGCCCTGCGCGCCGGCCTGCGCCGCGCGGAACACCTCGACGGTGAGGGCTGTGACGGCTTCGACCTGATCTTCGCGAGCCGCCTGCCGTAGGGACCCGCCGGACACTGCGACCACGTCCACCAGCACCACAGGCACGACCAGCGCCACTGCCGCCGACGCCGAGGCCGAGACCGTAGGACATCGAGGCCGCAGACGCAGAGGCCGCCCGCCCCCAACCCGGGGACGGGCGGCTTTCTCGTGTTCGGGGGCGCGTTCGCGGTGGGGGAGGCCGCCGCGGTACCAGCGGGAGCGAGTTGACGTTCGCACAGGCTCTCGATGCAGGCGAACAGCTGTGTTAGGTTAGGCTTGCCTAATCTTGCTGGTCGGAGGGGATGTCCTGTGCAGCAGAAGTCCGAATTCGCCGGTGCCGTGGCGATGGTCACCGGGGCCGGGCAGGGCATCGGCGCGGCCGTGGTGCGGGCGCTGGTGGCCGAGGGAGCCGTCGTCGCGGCGGTGGACCGCAACCGCGGCGGGCTCGACGCCCTGGTGGCCGAGCTGCCGACGGTGCGTCCGTACGTGCTCGACGTGTCCGCCGCCCAGGCGGTCGATGACGCCGTGGAGTTGATCGAACGCCAACTCGGGCCGATCGGCACGCTGGTGAACGTCGCGGGAATCCTGCGCACCGCACCGGTCGTCGAAATCTCCGACGGGGACTGGGCGGACACCTTCGCGGTCAACACCACCGGCGTCTTCCACACCGGCCGTGCCGTCGGCCGTCGGATGGCGGACCGCGGGCGCGGGGCGATCGTGACCGTCGGGTCCAACGCCGCCGGGGTGCCGCGGGCCGGGATGGCCGCCTACGCGGCGTCAAAGGCGGCGGCCACCATGTTCACCCGCTGCCTGGGGCTGGAACTCGCCCGGTCCGGGGTGCGGTGCAACGTGGTGTCGCCCGGCTCGACCGACACCGAGATGCAGCGCGCCCTGTGGGGCGAGGACGCCGAGGCGGCCGAACGCCGGGTGATCGAGGGCGACTTGAGCGCCTGGCGGGTCGGCATCCCGCTCGGGCGGATCGCCGCACCCGCCGACGTCGCGGAGGCGGTGGTGTTCCTGGCCTCCGACCGGGCGCGGCACATCACCATGCACGACCTGTACGTCGACGGCGGCGCGACCCTGCGCGCCTGAGCGGGGCAGGGCGGTGCCGATCGGCGCCCCGTCCGTCCCTCCTCCTTGCCCGCCCTCCCTCTCCTCCCCGCCCTCCTGTTCCTCCTCGTCCCCCGTAGAACCGTCCCAGACTGGAGAGACCGCCGTGACCACGGTGCACCACGCCCCTGCCGGGCCGATACCCGCCGGGCCCGACGCCCCGGCGACCGTCCTCGCCGAGGGCCCGGACCACGCCGTCATCGGCGCGGCCAGCGGACTGCTCGGCCAGTACCGGGCCGGCTCCGACGAGGCGTTCTTCGCCTCGCCGACCCGCACCCTGCTCGGCTCCGGCGTGCACGCCCGGGTGCCCCAGGACGGGCGGCCGCTGCCGGTGCGGGTCGCCGAGACGCTGGCCGAGGCGGGCCGGGACGGGGTCGAACGGCCGCTGGTGGTCGGCGCGGTGGCGTTCGACCGGGACAGCCGGGTCGAACTCGCCGTGCCCTCCCGGGTCCGTACCGCCGGGGCGCTGCGCGACGACCCACTGATCGCGCTGCCCGCGCCGGCGGCCGAGCGGATCGACTGGCGGATCGCCCCGGTGCCCGCGCCGGAGGCGTACGGCGCCGGCGTCGCGGCGGCCGTCGAGCGGCTGCGCGGCGGGGAGTTGAGCAAGGTGGTACTGGCCCGGACGCTGGAGCTGAGCGCCGCCGAGCCGCTCGACCTGCCCGCCATCCTGCAGCGGCTGGCCCGGCGCGACCCGGGTGGCTACACCTTCGCCGTCCCGTCGGGCGGCGGCCGCACCCTGATCGGCGCCAGCCCCGAACTCCTGCTCTCCCGGCGGGGAACGGCCGTGCTGGCCAACCCGCTGGCCGGCTCGGTCCCGCGCAGCGAGGATCTCGGCGAGGACGTCAGGCGCGCCGCCGCGCTGCTGGAGTCGCCCAAGGACCTGCACGAGCACGCCGTCGTGGTGGACGCCATCCGCGAGGCGCTGGCGCCGTACTGCCGCACCCTCGAAGTTCCCGAACGGCCCACCCTGGTACGGACGGCCGCGATGTGGCACCTGGCCACCACGATCCGCGGCGAGCTGGCCGACCCCGCGGTCTCCGCCCTGGAACTGGCCTGCGCACTGCACCCCACCCCGGCGGTCTGCGGCACGCCGACCGACGTCGCACGCCGGGTCATCGGCGAGGTCGAGCCCTTCGACCGCGGCCTCTACACCGGCATGGTCGGCTGGGAGGACGCGACCGGCGACGGCGAGTGGGTGGTCACCATCCGCTGCGCCGAGGCGCAGGAGCGGACGCTGCGGGTGTACGCCGGCGCGGGCGTGGTCGAGCAGTCCCGGCCGGAGGCCGAACTCGCCGAGACCAGCGCCAAGTTCCGCACCTTCCTGGACGCCGCGGGGGTGGCCCGGTGACGCCGCTGGAGACCGCCCGGGCGGGCTTCACCCCGTACCCCGCCGAGTTCGCCGAGCGCTACCGGGACGCCGGGTACTGGCGCGGCGAGACCTTCGGGCGGATGCTGCGCGAACGCGCCGCCGCGCACGGCGAGCGCATCGCCGTCGTCGACCCGGGCGGTCACTCGGTGGCGGCCGCCGAGCGGCGCTGGACGTACGCCGAACTCGACCTCCGGGCCGACCGGATGGCCGCCGGGCTGCTCGCCCGAGGCATCCGGGCCGGGGACCGGGTGGTGGTCCAACTGCCCAACGCCGCCGAGTTCTTCGAGGTCGTCTTCGCGCTGTTCCGGATCGGCGCGCTGCCGGTCTTCGCGCTGCCCGCCCACCGGTACGCCGAGATCGGGTACTTCTGCTCCTTCACCGGGGCGGTCGCCTATGTGGTGCCGGCCGTCGAAGGCGGTCACGACTACCGCGAACTCGCCACCCGGGTACGGGCGGAGAACCCCGCGCTTCGGCTGGTGCTGGTGGCCGGCGAGGACCCGGGCGAGCACGCCCGGCTCGCGGACGTGCCCTGCGACGGTCCCGGACCGGAGGCCTTCGGCGGGGAGCCCGGGCCCGGGGACGTCGCCTTCCTCCAGCTCTCCGGCGGCAGCACCGGCGTGCCGAAGCTGATCCCGCGCACCCACGACGACTACATCTACTCGCTGCGCGGCTCGGTCGAGCTCTGCGGGCAGGACCGGGACAGCGTGTACCTGTGCGTGCTGCCCGCCGCACACAACTTCCCGCTCAGCTCGCCGGGTTCGCTCGGCACGCTGTACGCCGGCGGCCGGGTGGTGCTCTGCCCGCAGCCCGCCCCGGAGACGGCCTTCCCGCTGATCGAGCGCGAGGGCGTGACCATCACCGGGCTGGTGCCGCCGCTCGCACTGCTCTGGCTGGACGCCGCCGAGCGCGGCGCCCGCGGGTACGAGAGCCTGGAGGTACTGCTGGTCGGCGGCGCCAAGTTCAGCGAGGAGGCCGCCCGGAGGGTGCGGCCGGTGCTGGGCTGCACGCTCCAGCAGGTGTTCGGGATGGCCGAGGGACTGGTCAACTACACCCGGCTGGACGACCCGGAGGAGCTGATCACCACCACCCAGGGCCGGCCGATCTCGCCGGACGACGAGGTCCGGGTGGTGGACGACCAGGACCGGGACCTGCCCGACGGCGCCACCGGCCACCTGCTCACCCGCGGGCCGTACACCATCCGCGGCTACTGGAACGCGCCCGAGCACAACGCCGCCTCCTTCACCGCGGACGGGTTCTACCGCACCGGGGACCTGGTCCGGCGCACCCCGACCGGCCACCTGGTGGTCGAGGGCCGGGCCAAGGACCAGATCAACCGGGGCGGCGAGAAGGTCGCCGCCGAGGAGATCGAGAACCACCTGCTCGCGCACCCCGCGGTGCACGACGCGGCGGTGGTGTCGATGCCCGACCCGTACCTGGGCGAGCGCACCTGCGCCTACGTGGTGCTGCGTGCCTCGCACCGTGAGAACCCACCCAAGAGCGTCGAGTTGAAGAGGTTCGTGCGGCAGCGCGGGCTCGCCGAGTACAAGGTGCCGGACCGGGTCGAGTTCGTCGCCGCCTTCCCGGCCACCGGGATCGGGAAGGTCAGCAAGAAGGACCTGCGCGCCGCGATCGCGGCTTCGCCGACCAGCCGCTGAGCGCCCGCGGATCGGCCGCCGACCGCCCGTTGACCCCCCACACCGCCACGTCTAGCTAAGGAACACCACCGTGGGCCTGCCCCGCATTCCCCGCTATCCCATGCCCGCCGCCGAGGAGCTGCCCGCCAACCGGGTCTCCTGGACGGTGGACCCGGCGCGCGCCGTGCTGCTGGTGCACGACCTGCAGAACCACTTCCTGGACGCCTTCGACGCCGAGGCCGCGCCGGTGCCCGAACTCCTGCACAACGTCTCGGCGTTGGCAGGTGCGGCGCGCGCCGCCGGTGTCCCCGTCGTGTACTCGGCGCAGCTCGGCGGGCAGAGCCCGGCCGAGCGCGGGCTGCAGCAGGACTTCTGGGGCCCGGGCATCCCGGACGACCCGCGGGCCACCGCGATCGCCGAGGCCGTGGCCCCGGAGCCGGTGGACACGGTGCTCACCAAGTGGAAGTACAGCGCCTTCGTGCGCACCGAGCTGGAGCAGCTGCTGCGCGAGCAGGGGCGGGACCAGCTGGTGATCACCGGCGTGTACGCGCACATCGGCGTGCAGGCCACCGCGTGCGACGCCTGGATGCGGGACGTGCAGGCCTTCGTGGTGGCCGACGCGGTCGCCGACTTCGGCCCGGCGGAGCACCGCGACGCGCTGGCCTGGGTGGCCGGGCGCTGCGGGACAGTCACCACGGCGACGGCCGTGCTAGGGGCGCTGGCTCCGGCCGCCCCGGGCGTTTCGGATGTCCAGGGTGTCGCGGGCGTCGCTGGTGTCACTGGTGTCGCGGTTGTTGCGGAACTCGAAGGGGTGAGCGGGAAGTGACGGGCGTGGGCTTCACGGTGGAGCGGATCCGGGCCGAGGTCGCCGATCTGCTCGGCGAGGACCCGGCGGAGATCCCGCTGGACGAGAACCTGGTCGACTGGGGGCTGGACTCCATCCGGCTGATGACTCTGGCCGGGCGCTGGCAGGAGGCGGGCGCCGAGGTGGCGTTCGTCCAGCTCGCGGAGCGGCCGGCGATCGAGGCCTGGGCCGAGCTGCTGGGCGCGGCGTGATGGTGCCGGAGGTGATGGCGCCGGACATGGCGGCGGCGGGCGTGACGGCGGCGGAGGTGACGGCGGCGGGGGTGCGCGAGGCGGTCCGCGGCGCGGCCCCGGGTGCGGTCCGCGAGGCGGTGCTGTCGGCGGCGCCCGAGCTGCCCGCACTGCCCCGCCGTACGGTGCGGTACCCGGCGACCACCGCGGTGGGTCCGGTCGAGGCGCAGGCGGCCCGGACGCCGGACGCGCCGGCGCTGGTGCTCGCGGACGGGGAGACCGTCAGCTACCGGGAGTTGAACGTCGCGGCCAACCGGTTGGCGCGCGCCCTCGCCGCTCGCGGGGCCCGCCCGGGCGCGGTGGTCGGTCTGGCGGGCGTCCGGCGTCCGGCGGAACTGCTGACGGCGCTGCTGGCGGTGGCGAAGTCGGGCGCGGCGTACCTCCCGCTGGACCCGGCGGACACGCCCGGGCGGCGGGAGCGGCTGCTGGCGGAGAACGCGCCGGTCTGCGTGCTGGGGGAGGGGATGCCGGGGGCGTTGGCCGGGCTGGAGACGGACGGCGAGCTGCCGACCGACCCGCCCAGGGCGCTGACCCCGCACCACCTGCTCTGCGTCGGGTACGGACCGGGCGGGCGCCCGACCGCCGTGCGGCTCACCCATGCCGAGGCGGACCGCCGGGTGCGCGAGCTCCAGGCCGAGCACCCGCTCGGGCCGGGCGACCGGGTGCTCCACCTGGGCCTGCCGCTCTGGGAGTACCTGTGGCCGCTGCGGACGGGTGCCGCCGTGGTGCTCGCCGACCCGTGGCAGGAGGGCGAGATCGGGGAGCTGGTGCGGAAGCTGGGCGTGACGGCGGTGCGGGTGGCGCCGGGGGTGCTGCTCGGCGGGTGAGGGCGGGCGGCCGGGCGCTACGGGGTGCGGACGCGGACGGACTTCGGGTGACAACTTTCAGCGAACAGAGTTCAGGTGACAGATTTCATCATCTGTTCGCTGAAAGTTGTCGGTCGCCCCCCGTCGGTCAGCGCACCCCACCCGCCGCGGCCTCGGCCGCCGGACGCGCTGCCTGGTCCACCGCCAGGTCCCCTGTCTGGTCCACCGCCTGGTCCACCGCCAGGTCCGTCGCCAGGTCCACCGCCGTCCACGCCATCGCCACCGCGCCCTCCAGCACCGCCCGCTCCGCCTCCACGCCCAGCGCCGCCTCGGCGAAGGCCGCCTCGTGCGGGGCGCAGGCGCCGCCGGTGATGTCCAGCACCGGATGGATGGACGGCACCGCGTGCGACACGTTCCCCATGTCCGTACAGGCGAAGGGTCCGCTCTCGACCGGTTCCGGCCGGCCGAGCGCCGCCGCGTTGGCCCGCCACAGGGCCAGCAGCCGGGCGTCGGAGCGCATGTCCAGGTAGTCCGGCTCGGGTCGGGTCAGTTCCACCTCGCAGCCGGTGGCGAGCGCCCCGGCGCGGAAGCAGTCCTCGACCCGGGAGCGCAGCTCGGCGAGGTCCTCCGCCGCCGAGGCCCGGATCTCGTACTCGGCGCTCGCGCTGTCCGGGATCAGGTTCGGCGCCGTCCCGGCCGCCGTGGTGATGCCGTGCACCCGCCACTGCGGCGGGAGTTGCTGGCGCAGCAGCCCGATCGCGACCTGGGCGACGGTGAGCGCGTCGGCGGCGTTGCGCCCCCGGTGGGGGTCGAGGCTCGGGTGGGCGGCCCGCCCGGTGTAGCGGACGGACAGCGTGCCGAGCGCGAAGGAGCGGAAGTCGGCGATCTCGACGGGGCAGGGGTGGACCATCATCGCGGCGTCCACCCCGTCGAACGCCCCGGCCTCCAGCAGCAGCGCCTTGCCGGCCCCGCGCTCCTCGGCCGGAGCGCCGATCACCCGGACGGTGAGCCCGAGCCGGTCCGCGTGCGGGGCGAGCCCGAGCGCGGCGCCGATCCCGGCGGCGGCGATCAGGTTGTGCCCGCAGGCGTGGCCGAGTTCGGGCAGCGCGTCGTACTCGCAGACCAGCGCGACGGTGACCGGTCCGCTGCCGAGGCGCGCGTCGAACGCGGTGGCCAGGCCGTGGGCGGGTGCGGTGACCGAGTAGCCGTGTGCGCGCAGCAGTTCGGCGCACCAGTCGGCCGCGAGGTGCTCCTCGAAGGCGGTCTCGGGGTGGGCGTGGATGCGGCGGCTGAGTGCGAGCAGCTCGGCCCGGTGGGCGTGGACGCGGTCGCGCACGGCCTGCTTGTCCTGCTTGGCCTCGGCGGGGGGAGTGGTCGGCGGCTCGGTCAGGGGCATGGGTGGCGTCTCCGGGTTGTCAGGGGCCCGTCCGTGCGGGGCCGTTGACCAGATCATATGAAGTTAGATTAGGCTAACCTAAGTAAGGCGTTCCGGATCCCCGAGGAGCTCTCCACCCCATGCCTGCCGTCGAAACCCAGATCGCCGACAGCCAGACCGCCGACGTCCCCCTGCTCGCCGCCCAGGCCGCGATCTGGTACGCCCAGGCCCTCGACCCCGCGAGCCCGGTCTACAACACCGGCGACGCGGTCGAGATCACCGGCCCGCTCGACGAGGACCGGTTCGAACAGGCGCTGCGGCAGGCGGTGGACGAGGCCCAGGCGCTGAGCGCCGTCGTCGTCACCGGCCCGGACGGCACGCCGCGCCAGCGGCTGCGCCCCGGCCGCCGCTGGCCGCTGCACCGCCTCGACCTGCGGGCCGCCGCCGACCCGGCCGCCGAGGCCGAGGCCTGGATGCGCGCCGACCTCGCCCGCCCGGCCGACCTCGCCGAGGGCCCGCTGTTCACCCACGCGCTGATCCGCCTCGCCGAGGACCGCCGGATCTGGTACCGCCGCATCCACCACCTCGCCGTCGACGCCTACGCGTTGACCCTCCTCGGCGAGCGGATCGCCGCCCTCTACGCCGCCCGCGTCACCGGAGCCGAACCCGCCCCGAACCCCTTCGCCGGACTCGCCGAGGCCGCCGCCGAGGAGGCCGCGTACCGCGGGAGCGCGCAGTACGAGGCCGACCGCGCCCACTGGTCCGCCCGGATGGCCGGCGCCGGCACCCCGGCCGCCCTCCCGGGAAGCCCCGAACCCGCCGGCGCCGACACCCCGGCCGCCCTCCCGGGAAGCCCCGAACCCGCCGGCGCCGACACCCCGGCCGCCCTCCCGGGAAGCCCCGAACCCGCCGTCGCCGGCACCCCGGCCGCCCTCCCGGGAACCCCCGAACCCGCCGCCGCCGACCGGGACGCCGCGCCCGGCGAGGCGGTCCGCCTCACCGCCGACCTGCCCGCCGGCACCCGCGACCGCCTGGAGCGCGCCGCCGACGCCGTCCGCGCCACCTGGGCCGAACTGCTCCTCGCCGCCGCCGCCGGATACCTCCACCGCCTGACCGGCGCCCAGGACGTGGTCCTCGGCCTGCCGCTCGCCAACCGGCGCGGTCCGGCCGCCCTGCGCACCCCCGTGGCCGCCGCCAACGTGCTCCCGCTGCGCCTTGCCGTGCGCCCCGCCGACAGCGCCGAGGCGCTGCTGCGCGCCGTGGTCCGCGAGCTGCGCGCCGTCCGCCGCCACCAGCGCTACCCCCTGGAGGAACTGCGCCGCGACCTCGGCCGCACCGGCGACCGCCGCGCCCTGTTCGGCCCGATGGTCAACATCAAGGCCTTCGAGAGCGACCTCGACCTGGCCGGCCTGCCCGGCACCGTCCGCAACCTCGCCGCCGGCCCGGTGGACGACCTCGCCCTGAACGTCTCGCCCGGCCCGGACGGCGCGCTACGCCTGGTCATCGACGCCGACCCGGCCCGCTACGGGCCCGCCTCGCTCGCCGCCCACCGCGACGGCCTGCTGCGCTACCTCGACGCCCTCACCGAGCTGCTGCTCACCGACCCGCGGACGCCGATCGCCCGGATCGACCTGCTCGACCCGGACGGCCTGCGCCGCGCCACCGAGGGCCGCACCGAGCCCCCGGCCGAGCGGACCGTGCCCGAGCTGTTCGCCGCCCGGGCCGCCCGCACCCCGGACGCCGTCGCCGTCCGCTCCGGTTCGAGCGCGCTGACCTACCGGCAGCTCGACGCCGCCGCCGACCGGCTCGCCCACCGCCTGACCGCCCTGGGCGTCCGGGCCGGAGCGCCGGTCGCGATCGCCCTGCCGCGCGGCACCGACACCCTGGTCGCGATGCTCGCCGTCCTCAAGGCGGGCGGAGCCTGCGTCTCGCTCGACCTCGCCCACCCCGCGCAGCGCCTGGCCGCCGTCCTGGCCGACGCCCGCCCGGTCTGCGCGGTCGCCACCGCCGAGGCCC
Organism: Kitasatospora sp. NPDC127116; assembly: GCF_042677365.1. Taxonomy (NCBI): domain Bacteria; kingdom Bacillati; phylum Actinomycetota; class Actinomycetes; order Kitasatosporales; family Streptomycetaceae; genus Kitasatospora; species Kitasatospora sp. NPDC127116. Next base: position 130,700 of record NZ_JBHXTL010000004.1, on the reverse strand, counting down.
TCGCCGGGCTCGACCTGCCCGCCGGCCTGCCCACCGTCCGCCCGGAAGCGGCCGACGCCGGGCCCAGCGGTGAGCCCGGGTTCGACCGCGAGCCCGTGCCTGCCCTGCCCGCCCCGCGACTCGACCAGCCCGCCTACGTCCTGCACACCTCGGGCTCCACCGGCCGCCCCAAGGGCGTGGTGGTCACCCACGCCTCGCTGGCCAACCTGCACGCCGGCCTCGGCGAGGACCACATCGCCCCCGCCGTACGCCGCACCGGCCGGGAGCGGCTGCGCGTCGCCCACAGCGCCTCCTTCGCCTTCGACGCCTCCTGGGACCCGGTGCTCTGGATGGTCCACGGCCACGAGCTCCACCTGCTGGACGACGCCACCTACCGCGACCCGGCCGCGCTCGCCGCGCACCTCGACCGGGAGCGCATCGACTACCTCGACCTCACCCCCTCCTACCTCGAAGTCCTGCTCGCCGAAGGCATCCTGGACGAGGGGCGGCACCGCCCGTCCGTCCTCGTGGTCGGCGGCGAGGCCACCCCGCCCGCTCTCTGGCAGCGCCTCACCGCCGTCCCCGGCCTGCACCCGGTCGACCTCTACGGCCCGACCGAGACCACCGTCGACGCCTACGCCTGGACCCCGGGCCCGGACGGCGCCCCGCGCGGCCGGGTGGTGCGCGGCTCGCGCGCCTACGTCCTGGACGGCTCGCTGCGCCCCGCCCCCGACGGCGTCACCGGCGAGCTGTACGTGGCCGGGGCCTGCCTGGCCCGCGGCTACCTCGGCCGCCCGGACCTCACCGCCGAACGCTTCCTCGCCGACCCGTTCGGCCCGCCCGGCGGCCGGATGTACCGCACCGGCGACCTCGCCCGGCGCCGCACCGACGGAACCCTGGAGTTCCTCGGCCGGGCCGACGACCAGGTGAAGATCCGTGGCTTCCGGATCGAACCCGGCGAGATCGCCGCCGTCCTCGCCGCACTGCCCGGCGTCACCCAGGCCGTGGTGATCGCCCGGCCCGGACCGCAGGGCAGGCGGCTGCTCGGCTACGCCGTTCCGGAGAGCGGCAGCAGGCCCGACCCGGACGGGCTGCGCGCCGCGCTCGCCGCCCGGCTGCCCGCGCACATGGTCCCGGCGGCCGTCCTGCTGCTGGACGAACTGCCGCGCACCGCCCACGACAAGCTCGACCACCGCGCCCTGCCCGAGCCGGCCGTCACCACCGAGGGCACGGCGGCGGCCACGCCCCAGGAGGAACTGGTCTGCGGCCTGTTCGCCGAGGTCCTCGGTCTGCCGCAGGCGCCCGGCCGGGACGCCTCCTTCTTCGACCTCGGCGGCCACTCGCTGCTCGCCGGCCGCCTGGCCGCCCGGCTGCGCGACACCTTCGCCGCCCCGGTCGGGTTCGCCGACGTGTTCCGGCAGTCGACCCCGGCCGGCCTCGCGGCCCTGCTCGGCGGGGCGGCCGGCCCGGCCGCGGAGCCCGAGCAGCGGCGTTCCGTCCCGGTGCCCGTGCCGCGCACCGAGCGGATGCCGCTCTCGCCCGCCCAGCGCGGCCTCTGGTTCCTGCACCGACTCGAAGGCCCCAGCCCGACCTACAACATCCCGCTGGCGCTCACCCTCACCGGCCCGCTCGACCGGCACGCCCTCACCCTCGCCCTCGGCGACCTCGTCGCCCGGCACGAAGTCCTGCGCACCGTCTACGGGGAGGAGGCGGACGGCAGCCCGTACCAGCGCATCCTGCCCGCCGCTGGCATCGAACTGCACGACGGCACCGGCGACTTGGCCGAGGCCGTCCGGTACGCCTTCGACCTGACCGCCGAACCCCCGCTGCGCGCCACACTGTTCACCGGGCCCGCCGCGGCCGGCGGATCCACCCCGCCCACCGGCGGTGCGGACCGGCACACCCTGCTCCTGCTGCTCCACCACATCGCGGGCGACGGCGCCTCCACCACCCCGCTGCTCCGCGACCTCGCCGCCGCCTACACCGCCAGGATCGCCGGACTGGACCCCGAACTGCCGCGGCTCACCGTCCAGTACGCCGACCACGCGGCCTGGCAGCGGGAGCGGATCGGCACCACCGAGGCGCCCAGCGCGCTCGCCGTCCGGCAGGCGGAGCACTGGCGTGCCGCGCTCGCCGGACTGCCCGACCAGCTGGAGCTGCCCCTCGACCGCCCCCGCCCGGCCGTGGCGGGCCACCGGGGCGCCACCGTTCCCTTCGCGCTCGGCGCCGAGGCGCACGGCGCCCTGGCCGGGCTCGCCCGGGCCGCCGGCAGCACCGTCTTCATGGCCGTCCAGGCCGGTCTCGCCGCCCTGCTCACCCGGCACGGCGCCGGCACGGACGTCCCGGTCGGCACCCCGGTGGCCGGCCGCGAGGACGAGCGGACCGCCGCACTGGTCGGCTACTTCGTCAACTCGCTGGTGCTGCGCACCGACACGTCCGGCAACCCCACCTTCCGGGAGCTGCTCGCCCGGGTCCGCGCCACCGTGCTCGCCGCGCACGAGAACGCCGAACTGCCCTTCGACCGGCTGGTCGAGGAGCTCAACCCGGCCCGCTCGCTCGCCCGCCACCCGCTGTTCCAGGTGATGCTCGCCTGGCAGAGCCGCCCGGACGAGCGGACCGCCCTGGGCGGCGGCCTCACCGCCGACATCGCCGCGATCCCCAGCGGTACGGCCAAGTTCGACCTCACCCTCAACGCCGGCGAACTGCCAGGCGGCGGCATCGGCGGCTTCCTGGAGTACCGCACCGACCTCTTCGACGCCGCCACCGCGGCCGCGCTCACGGAGCGCCTGACCAGGCTGCTCACCGCTGCCGCGAGCGCCCCCGACACCCCGATCGGCCGGCTGCCGCTGATCGGCGAGGAGGAGCGGCTGCGCGCCCTGGTCGAGTGGAACGGCCCGTCGGTGGAGACGGCTTCGGACGCCACCCTGCCCGAACTGTTCGAGGCGGCCGCCGCCGCCAACCCGCGCGCCGTCGCGGTCGGTTACCAGGGCGAGCAGCTCGACTACACCGAACTCGGGGCCCGCGCCGACCGGCTGGCCCGGCTGCTGGCCGCCGAGGGCATCGGCCCCGGCACCATCGTCGCGCTCGCCCTGCCGCGCTCGCTCGAACTGGTCGTCGCCCTGCTGGCGGTGGCCAAGTCCGGCGCCGCGTACCTGCCGCTCGACCCCGACTACCCGGCCGACCGGCTCGCCTACATGATGGCCGACGCCACCCCCGCCGCCCTGCTCACCGACCGGGCCACCGCGCCCCGGCTGCCCGCCCACGAGGTGCGCCAACTCCTGGTCGACGGACCGGAGTCCGAGCGCCACCCGGCCGTCCCGCTGGCCCAGCACGAGCGCACCCGCCCGCTGCGGGCCGAGGACACCGCCTACGTCATCTACACCTCCGGCTCCACCGGCCGGCCCAAGGGCGTGCCCGTCACCCACCGCAACGTGGTCCGGCTGTTCGGCGCCACCGACCACTGGTTCGGCTTCGGAGCCGAGGACGTGTGGACGCTGTTCCACTCCTACGCCTTCGACTTCTCGGTCTGGGAGCTGTGGGGCGCCCTGCTGCACGGCGGCCGGCTGGTCGTCGTCCCGCACCTGGTCAGCCGGGACCCGGCGGCCTTCCTGGAACTGCTCGCCCGCGAACGGGTCACCGTGCTCAACCAGACGCCGTCCGCCTTCTACCAGCTCAGTGCCGCCGACCGGGACCGTCCCGGCAGCGAACTCGCCCTGCGCTACGTGGTGTTCGGCGGCGAGGCGCTCGAACTCGCCCGACTGGACGACTGGTACGACCGGCACGCCGAGGACGCCCCCGTGCTGGTCAACATGTACGGCATCACCGAGACCACCGTGCACGTCTCGTACATCGCCCTCGACCGGGCGAGCGCCGCCGCCGGGAGCAGCAGCACCATCGGCGTCAACATCCCCGACCTCCGGGTCTACGTCCTCGACCAGCACCTCCAGCCCGTCCCGCCCGGCGTCACGGGTGAGATGTACGTGGCCGGGGCGGGCCTGGCCCGCGGCTACCTCGGCCGCCCCGAGCTGACCGCGACCCGCTTCGTCGCCGACCCGTACGCCGAGCTGTTCGGCGAGCGCGGCACCAGGATGTACCGCTCCGGGGACCTCGCCCGGCGCCGCGCCGACGGCGTGCTGGAGTACTTCGGCCGCGCCGACCAGCAGGTCAAGCTGCGCGGCTTCCGGATCGAACTCGGCGAGATCGAGGCCGTGCTGGCCGCGCACCCGGCCGTCGCCGACGCCGCCGTGGTGGTCCGGGAGGACGTCCCGGGGGACAAGCGGCTGGTCGGCTACGCGGTGGCCGACGGCGCCGCCCCGGACGAGCTGCGCGCCCACGCCGCCGCCGAACTGCCCGTCCACATGGTGCCCTCCGCCGTCGTCCTGCTCGACCGCCTCCCGCTGACCGCCAACGGCAAGCTCGACCGCCGCGCCCTGCCCGCCCCCGAGGCCCCCGCCGCGGGCGCCGGCCGCCCGCCGCGCACCCCGCGCGAGCAGCAGCTGTGCGAACTGTTCGCCGAGGTGCTGGGCGTGGCCTCGGTCGGCGTCGAGGACGACTTCTTCGCGCTCGGCGGGCACTCGCTGCTGGTCGTGCGCCTCGCCGGGCGGATCCGCGAGGTGCTCGGACTGGAGGTCGGCATCGGCGCCCTGTTCCAGGCGCCCACCGTGGCCGCCCTGGACGCCGCCCTCGCGGCGGGCGCACCGGACACCGACGCCCTGGACGTGCTGCTCCCGCTGCGGCCCGTCGCCCCCGGCCGGCAGCGCCCGCTGTTCGCCGTCCACCCGGCCGGCGGCCTCAGCTGGTGCTACACCGGACTGATCCGCAACCTGCCCGGCGAGGTGCCGATCTACGGCCTCCAGGCCCAGGGCGTCGGCGCCGCCACTGCCGGACTCCCGCTGCCCGCGACGCTGGAGGAGCTGGCCGCGCACTACGCCGACCGGCTGCGCGAGGTCCAGCCCGAGGGCCCGTACCGGCTGCTCGGCTGGTCCACCGGCGGGATCATCGCGCACGCGGTGGCCGTCCGCCTCCAGGAACTCGGCCAGGACGTGGAACTGCTCGCGATCCTGGACGCCTACCCCGCCGAGGGCTTCCGCGAGCTGCCCGTCCCGGACCAGGCCGAGGCGCTGGAGGCGCTGCTCACCATGGGCGGCTTCGGGCCGGAGGACCTCGACGGACGTCCGCTCGAACTCGGCCCCGTCACCGAGCTGTTGCGCCGCGAGGGCAGCCCGCTCGCCGGGCTCGACGAGGCCACCGTGGCCGCGCTGAACGAGATCTACCTCAACACCAACCACCTGGTGCGCGGCTACGACCACCGCCGCTTCGACGGCGACGTGCTGTTCTTCCGCGCCACCGTCGACACCATCGACGACACCCTGGTGCCCGAGCTCTGGGAGCCGTACGTGTCCGGCCGGATCGCCAACACGAACGTGGCCTGCTCCCACAAGGACATGACCCTGCCCGCCCCGATCGCGCACATCGCGAGCGTGATCGCCGACCACCTCGCCGACCTCCCGAAGAAGACCGACGATGGAGAAGACCACCGATGAGTGACGCCCCCGCCAACCCCTTCGACGCCGACGGCGAGTTCCTCGCGCTCGTCAACCCCGAGGGACAGCACTCCCTGTGGCCCGCCTTCGCCGCCGTCCCGGCCGGCTGGAGCATCGCCCACGGTCCGTGCGAGCGCCCGGCCGTCCTGGAGTGGATCACCGCGAACTGGACCACCCTGTGACCCCACCCGCCACCCCCGGCGCCGAGGCCCCGGCGCGCCCCCTGCTCGCGGGGCGCGCCGCCGTGGTGGTCGCCTACACGGCCGCGATGTGCATGAACGGCCTGGACTCGACGATCGTCAACCCGGCGCTGTTCAGCATCGCCGAGGACTTCGGCCGGCCCGTCTCGGCGGCCAACGCCGTGGAGACCGCCTTCCTGGTCGGCCTCGCCCTCGGCCTGCCGGTGGCCGGCTGGCTCGGCGACCGGTACGGCGTCAAGCGGGTCTTCCTCGGCGCGCTCGCCGCCTTCACGCTCGCCTCCGCGCTCTGCGCGGCGGCACCCGGCCTGGGCGCGCTGTCGGCGGCCCGGGCCGTCCAGGGCGTGGCCGGCGGGCTGCTCACCCCGGTCGGGATGACGCTGCTGTTCCGGGCCTTCGCCCCGCACGAGCGGGCGGGCCTGGGCCGCATCCTGATCGTCCCGACCGCGCTGATGCCCGCCCTCGGGCCGCCGCTCGGCGGCTTCCTCACCGAACACCTCTCCTGGCACTGGCTGTTCCTGGTCAACGTGCCGATCGGGGTCGCCGCCGTGCTCCTCGGGCTGGTCGGCCTGCGCGACGAACAGGAGCCCCCGGCCGGCCGCTTCGACACCACCGGCTTCCTGCTCGCCACGCCCGGCCTCGGCCTGCTGACCTACGCCCTCGGCTTCGGCCCGGCGCACGGCTGGACCTCCCCGGGCGTGGCCCTCGGCGGACTGCTCGGCCTGGCCCTGCTGGGGGCGGCCGTACGGCACCAACTCCGGGCCCCCGAACCTCTGGTGGACCTGCGGCTGCTCGCCGACCGCACCTTCGGCGCGGCGAGCTGGCTCGCCCTGCTGACCTCGGCCGGGCTGATGGGCGCGCTGTTCGTGCTGCCGCTGCTCTACCAGGCGGCGCGCGGCGCCACCGCCCTGGACGCCGGGCTGAGCGTCTTCCCGGAGGCGATCGGCCTGATGGCCGCCTCCCAGGTGGTCGACCGCCTGCTGCCCCGGCTCGGTCCGCGCCGGCTCGCCCTGCCGGGCCTGCTGCTGGCGGCGGTCGTCCTCGCCTCCCTCGGTTTCGCCGAGAACCCGTGGGCCGTACGGGTGTTGATGTTCTGCGTCGGCCTGATCCTGGGCACCGCCGTCCTCACCGTCCAGATCGCCGGCTTCGCCGACGTCCCGCCGCCCGCCATGGGCCGCGCGATGGGCCTGTTCACCATCCTGCGCACCCTCGGCGGGGCGCTGGGCATCGCGGCCACCGCCGCGCTGATCGGTGCGCTCGGCGACGGCACGGGTGTCGGGCCGTACCGCCTCGCCCTCCTGCTGACAGCCGCCCTGGTCGCCGCCGGCGCGTTGCTGGCCGCCCGCCTCCCCGCCGAGGCCCCGGGCCCGCCCCCGGAGGAATGACGCCGGTGCGGTCCGTGGTCCTCCGGTGCTCCGACTGCCCTACGGTGGTCGGAGCACCGGAGGAGAGCCCATGAACCCTCAGCACTACCGTCTGCTCGAAGAGGCCCGTCGTAGCCTGCCGGACGGCTACAAGGTCGAGCTGTCCGGTGACATCATCGTCATGCAGACGTCACCGTCATCGATTCACCAGCTCAACCTGGCGATCGTCCAGCGCCAGTTCGAGGCGCATTGTCCTCCCGGCTACTTCCCGACGGGGAACAGCGACCTCTCCTCGCCGGAGGTCGGTTCCGTCCGCAATCCGGACCTCACCTACCTGCCCGAGGACATCATCGAGCTGGGCCGCGAGATCCCCGCCGACCTGGCGCTGATCGCGGTCGAGATCGCCTCGCCGTCCAACCCCGACAACGACTGGAGCGGGAAGGTCCGCGACTACCCGCGGATGGGCTTCCCGCTCTACCTGATCGTGGACCCCCGGCAGAAGACGGTGACCCTGTTCTCCGAACCCAACCGCGACCGCTACCACACCAGGACGGAACGGGAGTTCGGCGAGAATCTCCGCATCCCCGCGCCCTTCGACTTCGAGCTGGACCTGACCCGGCTGGTCCCCTACCGGGACTGATCGGCCGCGGGGCCCGGGGAGTTCACTCGCTCGGCCAGAGGATCAGGTCGTCCAGCGGGTACCGGCGCGGCCGGTCACCGAGTTCGGCGACGGCCGCCCGGATGCGGTCCAGGTGGGCGGGGGTGAGTTGGAGCGGGGGCTCGTCGGGCTGGTGGGTGGTGCGGATCGGGTAGTCGACGCCCGGCTCGCGGGTCATCTCGATGTGGCAGCCGAGCACGTGCGTCACCGGGTGGCTCCCGGTGAACGCCACCAGCCGCTCGACGGTGCGCCGGAAGGCCGGCCAGTCGTCGATGTACAGCCGCCCCGGATAGACGGTGTCGCCGGTGAGAAGGAAGCCCGTCCACGGGTCGTAGTACGTGACGGCCGCCTCGTGGTGCCCCGGCGTGGCCAGGCACTTCAGCACCCGCCCGCCGCCCAGGTCGACCAGGGCCACGGCCTCCTCGTCCCGATCGAAGCCGAAGTACGGCCAGGCGGTGGGCAGATCGGCACCGACCAGGGTGGTCGCGGGTCGGTCGGCGAACTGGCCGTCGCCCGCGACGTGGTCGCCGTGCGGGTGGGTGTGCAGCACCAGCAGCCCGTAGCCGTCCCGGGGATTGCGGGCGAGCCACGCCTCCACCAGCGCGTCGACCGTCGCGCGCAACGGGAAGTACGCGGCCTCGGCCGTCGCCCCGGTGTCGATCAGCACCGCCCGCTCCGCCCCGAAGAGCAGGAACAGGAACGGGGCCTCGTAGTTGATCGCCTTGTTCTGCCGCAGGATGACGGTGTGCTCGTCGTACTCGTGGACCTGGATGTCCGGGTCCGTGTTGTGCTTGGCGGACGGGGAACCGTGGATCCACCGCACGTCCAGCGGACGGGCGACCGGTGCACCGGCAGCGGCCATGACGCCTCCACAGTGCGTCGTCTTGGCAGGCCGGGTACGGCGCACGTCTCGTCCGGGGCCGGCGCCGCTGCACCGCCCCGGGGACGCTAGCACGGGGCTTGTGGAGGCGGCTTCAGCGGTCCGGAGAAGCGCCGTCTCGGGCGAGTCGGACGAAGTCGGCCCAGGCGGTCGGGCTGAAGGTGAGCTGGGGCCCGGTCTTGTCCTTGGAGTCGCGGACATGAACGGTGCCTGGAGTGGAAGCGACCTCGACGCAGGCGCCGCCTTCGGTTCCGCTGTGGCTGGACTTGAACCAGGCCAGTTCGGTGTTCATAGCTCCTCCACGAGCTTGCCGATGAATTCGGCCCAAGCCTCGGTCGTGAAGGTGAGCTGGGGGCCGGTCTTGTCCTTGGAATCGCGGACGCGGACGGTGCCTGGAGTGGAAGCGACCTCGATGCAGGCGCCACCCTCGCTCCCGCTGTGACTGGACTTGAACCAGACCAACTCGCGATTCACTGATCCTCCACCAGCTTGTTGATGAACCCGGCCGACTTCTCCGGAGTGAGAGCCTGTCGGAGGATCCTTTCATGGCGTTGGCTCAGGAGCTGTACCTTGTCGATGTCCGAGTACAGCCGCCCGCCAGCCTGGCCCTCCTCATAGGCGATTCGCTGGTGTTCGGGCAGGTCGAGGAGGATGAGCTGTCCTTCCAAGCCAGGATGGAAACCCTTCGAGGGAACGACCTGGATGACGACGTTGCGTTGCTTGCCGACCGTGATGAGGTGCCGCAGCTGCTCGGTGTGGGCTTCTTCCGTGCTGAGGCGACGGCGCAGGACGGCCTCTTCGATCACGAAGTTGAACGCCTTGGTCTGAATGTTCAGCAACCCTCGACGTTCGAGACGAGCGGCCACCCGCGCCGCGACGGTCTCGTCGTCAAGTGGGGGCCAACGACCATCGATGATGGTTCTGGCCGTCGCTTCGGTCTGAAGCAGGCCGGGAACGAGCTGGTTCTCATACCAGTTGATGACCAGCGCCTCTTCCTCGTTCCGGATGTACTCCTCTGCGAACTGCGGATACTTCTCCGGCACCAGGAACTGCGCCCCCGCCACCAGGATCCCCTTCGCGTCGCACATGTCGTCCGCCACCTGCAGCAGGTGCATCGAGGGCTTGCGCCGCCCGGCCTCCATCGACCGCAGGCTCTCGATGCCGTACCCGGCCTCGGTGGCCAGGTCCTCGCGGCTGACACCCGCGCGTGTCCGCCACAGCTTGATCTGGTTGCCGCAGTACTTCCACGACATCGGCGGCGGCGCGGCGGACGAGGGCGCGTTCACGGGATACCTCCAGGCCGATCGGTGCGAAGTTCGACGCTAGACGCCCGATGGCCTGGAGGTATGCGAATCAGCCCGAAACCATCCCCTCGGGTGACCCGAGCAGGTGCGCGAGCCCGTCGGCCAGGCCCCCGCGCCAGCACGCGTAGTCGTGGCCGCCGTTGAACTCGCGGTAGGCGAGGTCGTAGCCGCGGGCCGTGAGGACATCGCGCAGGTGGCGGTTCTGGGCGAGGAGCATCCACTCCTGGAGCCCGACCTCGATCCAGAAGCGGGCCTGCCGTCGTTCCTCGGCGGCGAGGCGCCGGGTCAGCCATTCGCTGCCCGCGTCGAACTCGGTCTCGTCGGGCCACCAGAAGGAGCCGGACTGGGAGAGCGCGTTGCCGAAGCGTTCCGGGCGGCGGTAGGCGGCGTAGGCGGCGGTGAGGCCGCCCGCGCTCTGGCCGGCGATCACGGTGGCGGCCGGGTCGCCGCTCGCGCCGAACTCCGTTGCGGCCCAGGGCAGCAGGCGGTCGGCGAGGAGGTCGATGAAGGCCGGGTTGCAGCTCAGGTCGTCCGGGCGCTTCGGCCCCATGGTGTGCACCAGCAGGGTGACGGTGGGCGGGATGGCGCCGTCGGCCGTCAGGTTGTCGAGGGTGTCGCCGACGGAGAGCACCTCGCCCCACATCTCGCCGTCCAGCAGTACCGCGACCGGGTACGGGCCGCAGTCCGCCCGGTGGCCGGCGGGGAGGTGGACGTCGACCCGCCGGCCGGCCACCGTGTGGGCGAGCGTCCGTCCGCGCGGCACGCCTTCGCGCCGCGCCACGTACGGCTGCGCGGGGGCGGCGGGCAGGCTGAGCACCGAGGCGGGGTGGCGGCCGTCGCGGGCGGGCAGCCGGGGCTCGGTGTCGTACGGGTCGGGGCGGGCCTGGTCGAGGACGCGCAGCCAGTCGGGCCGGGTGGTGCCGGGGGCCTCGCCGTGGAACGGGTACAGCTGGTAGGAAGCGCGGTGGTCCTCGCGCAGCCGGTAGGTGATCGCCCACATCCCATTCGACTGACGCTTCATCAGATGCGGCGTCAGGTCCCCGGCGTGGCGGTCCTTGTCGGTGACGGTGTGCAGCAGCGCGAGCACGCCGTCGCAGTCGCCGTCGTGATGGGTGAAGGTGACCAGGCGGTAGGCGGGGTCGTCGGGGCAGAGGGCGACGAGCGGGGTTTCCACAGCAGTGACTCCAAAAGGCTTAGGCGGGGCTGCCCTTGCGGCCGAGCAGCACCCAGAGCAGGAAGGGACCGCCGAGGACGGTGGTGACGATGCCGACGGGGATCTCCACCCCGGCGAACAGCACTCGGCCCAGTGTGTCGGCGAGCACGACGAGCAGGGCGCCGGTGAGGGCGGAGCCGAGCACGGGGACCCGCGCGGGCCCGGCCAGCCGTCCGGCGATCACCGGCGCGGCCAGGGCCACGAAGCCGACCGGCCCGCAGACGCCGACCGCGAGCCCGGCCAGGGCGACGGCCAGCAGCAGGCAGGCGAGTCGGACCCGGCCCGGGTCGACGCCGAGTGCGGAGGCGACGCTGTCGTCGAAGCGCAGCACCGCCAGTCGCCGGGCCACCGCGAGCGCGACCGGCACCAGTGCCGCGAGTCCGATCAGGACGGGCGTGGCGACGGCGAGGTCGCGTCCGTTGAGGCTGCCGTTGGTCCAGATGTACAGCGATCCGGCCGAGTTGAGCGAGCGCCGGGCCATCGCGACCTGGATGACGGCGGAGGCGAGCGCCGACATGGCGAGCCCGACCACCAGGATCCGGTAGCCGCGCGCGCCGAGTCCGCCGGAGGCCAGGGTGACGACCAGGACGGCGACCAGTGCGCCGAGCGGTCCGGCCCACCAGGCGCCGAAGGTGCCCGCGGTGCTGGCGGAGATGAGTACGGCGGCGGTCGCGCCGTCGTTGACGCCGAGGAGTTCGGGGGTGGCCAGGCGGTTGCGGGCGAGGGTCTGGGTGAGGCAGCCGGCCAGGCCGAGGGCGGCGCCGGCGGCGAGTCCGGCGACGATCCGGCCGAGCCGGAACTTCTGCACCAGCAGGACGTCCAGCCGGTCGCCGTAGCCGAACACGGCCTGGAAGGTGCGGGCGAGGTCGAGTTCGCTCTGTCCGGCGTGCGCCGAGACCACGACGGCGGCCAGCAGGGCGGCGGCCAGGCCGAGCGAGGCCAGCAGTGCCCGGCGCGGCAGCAGCAGCGACCATGTTCCGTGCCGCAGGGTCAAGTCCGGCTTGAGCGGCGCCGGTTCGCCGCGTCGCGCGGCCGGCGTGGACTCGGCGGGGTCGGCCATGGCCAGGGCGGCGGAGTGCCGGGAGCGGACGATCGCGATCAGGGCCGGGGCGCCGATCAGCGCGACGATCACCGAGACCGGCGCCTCGAAGGGGCGGGCCACCACCCGGGCGAGCACGTCCGCGCCGGTCAGCACGGTGGCGCCGAACAGCGCGGCGAGCAGGGTGAGTCGGCCGATCCGGGGGCCGGCGACGGTGCGGGCGAGGAAGCCGGAGAGCAGCCCGAGGAAGGCGATCGGCCCGGCCAGCGCGACCGCCGAGGCGGTCAGCAGGGTGACGGCGACGGCGACGGCGGCCCGGGTGGCGCCGGGTCGGTGGCCGAGGCCGCGGGCGAGGTCGTCGCCGAGGGCGAGGGCGGTCAGCGGACGGGTGGTGAGGGCGGCGAGCAGGAACCCGGCGCCGAGCACCGGGGCGAGCTGGCGCAGGGTCGTCCAGCCTTCCACCCCGGCCAGCGATCCGAGCACCCACACCCGGTACCGCTCGTACGCCTCGGGGGAGTTGACGATCAGCACGTCGGTGAGCCCGCGGAAGATCGCCGCGACGGCGGAGCCGGCGAGCACCAGCCGCATCGGCGATCCGCCGCCCCGGCTGCTGGCGACCAGCAGCACCACGGTGCTGGCGAGCACCGCGCCGCCGAAGGCGAAGGCGAGGTAGCCGAAGGAGGTCTGCACGCCGAGCACGGCGATGCCGAGCACGACGCCCAGCGAGGCGCCGGCGTTGACGCCGAGCAGGCCGGTCTCGGCCAGCGGGTTGCGGGTGACGGACTGCAGTTGCGCCCCGGCGACGCCGAGTGCGGCGCCGACGAGCAGGGCGGTGAGGGTGCGCGGCAGCCGCAGGTCGCCGACGACGAGGGCGAGTCGGCCGTCGGCGCGGGCGCCGTCGTGGTTCAGCAGGTAGTCCAGCACCCGCCCGGGGCCGACCTCGCCGGCGCCGACCGACAGCGAGAGCGCGGCGAGGGCGAGCAGGAGGACCGCCGCCGCCGTGACGGCCGGCCAGGTGGGGCGGGCACCCTCGGGCCGACGGCTCCGCCGGCCCGGTGGCGGCGAATCCGGCGCGGTGGCGGGGGGCGCCGCGCGGACGCCGGCTTGCGAGAATGTCATAAGGTAAGGCTAACCTAATGGCCGAGCCCGTCCCGTGGGGCACCCCCGTCCCGTCGAACTTCTCGGACGCCGCTCAACTTCCGTACCACCGTTGCCCGGAGGCACCCATGCCGTTCGCCCGCCGCCCGCTCAGCCCCGTCCGCCGCCGTGCGGCCCAGGCGCTGGCCGTCTCCGGGGCGGCCGCGCTCCTGCTCACCGGCTGCGGCTCCTCCGGCTCCTCCTCCTCGTCCTCGGGCTCCTCCGCGGCCGCGTCCCCGGCGGCGGACGCGGCAGGCGGCGGGAGCGGCGGCAAGCGGACCGTCAAGGACGCCACCGGCAAGGCCGTCGAGGTCCCCGCCGAGCCCAAGCGGATCGTCACCCTCACCCAGGAGGACCTGGACGCGGTGCTCGCCCTGGGCGTCAGGCCGGTCGGCATCACCAACGGCCAGGGACTGGCCGAGCCGCCCGCGTACCTCAAGGACAAGGTGCAGGGGATCCCGGTGGTCGGGAACCTGCTCCAGCCCGTGATGGACAAGGTGATCGCCGCCAAGCCCGACCTGATCCTGGCCGGCGACATGCAGGACGAGCAGGTGCTCAAGCAGCTGCGCGAGATCACCCCCGCCACGCTGGTCACCATGGCGCCCACGGACGACTGGAAGCTCGCCTTCCGCGGCATCGGCAACGCCGTCAACAAGCTCGACCAGGCCAACAAGGTGATCGGCGACTACGACGCCAAGGCCGCCAAGGCGGGCGCCGGGCTCACCAAGAACAAGGGTGCCGCCGTCTCCATCGTGCGCTGGAACCCCACCGGCCCGAGCTGGATGGAGAAGAAGCAGTTCGCCGGCGGCGTCGCCCTGGACATGGGCCTGACCCGCCCGGCCGCGCAGGACAAGGACGGCAACGCGCACAGCCCGGCGCTCAGCCTGGAGAAGCTCAACGAGATCGACGGCGACTGGCTGTTCCTGTCCACCCTGACCGACGACGGCAAGGCCGCGCTCAAGGACGTCCAGTCCAAGCCCGCATACCAGGAGTTGGGCGCGGTGAAGAACAACCACGCCGTCACCGTGGACGGCTCGGTCTGGTCCACCCGGGGCGGCCCGCTCGCCGCCGACGTCGTCATCGGCGACTTCGCCAAGGCACTCGGCGGCAACTGAGCGCACGTCGAACCAGGGGGACTGCCATGGAGTTGACCATCCAAGGGCTCAGCGCCGGCTACGGGCCGGGGCGCCCGGTGCTCGGCGGCGTCGACCTCACCGTCCCGGCCGGACAGGTGGTGGCGGTGGTCGGCCCGAACGGCTGCGGTAAGTCCACCCTGCTGCGGTCCGTCGCGAGGCTGCACCGCCCGGACGGCGGGCGGGTCCTGGTCGGCGGCGAGGACGTGTGGCGGCTGCGCCCGCGCCAGGCCGCCCACCGGGTCGCGCTGCTGCCGCAGAGTCCGCAGGCCCCGGAGGCGGTGACCGTCGCCGGGCTGGTCCGCTACGGCCGCCATCCGCACCAGGGGCTGTTCCGCCAGTGGTCGGCGGAGGACGAGCGGCTGACCGCCGAGGCCCTGCGCGCCACCGGCGTGGAGGACCTCGCCGACCGTCGCCTCGACCGGCTCTCCGGCGGCCAGCGCCAGCGCTGCTGGCTCGCCATGGTGCTCGCCCAGGACACCCCGGTGGTGCTGCTCGACGAGCCGACCAGCGCGCTCGACCTCGGGCACGCGGTGGAGGTGCTGGAGCTGGTCCGCCGGGTCGCGGCGGGCGGGCGGACGGTGGTCATGGTGCTGCACGACCTCGCGGCGGCCGCCCGCTACGCGGACCTGCTGGTCGCGCTGCGGGACGGCGAGGTGGTGGCCTGCGGGCCGCCGCGCGAGGTGGTGGACGCGCCGCTGGTGCGGGCGCTGTACGACATCGACAGCCATGTGCTCGCGGCGCCGGGCGACGGTGCGCCGGTGATCGTGCCCCGGGCGCCGTCGGTCTGACGGGGTGGAGGGGCGGGCGGGGCGGAGGGACAGGCGGGGCGGCTGCTTTCGAGCAGCCGCCCCGTTTTTTCGCCTCCTCGATCACTCGTTCGAGTGGTTTGAACTTTGCATGTCACGGCCCGAGTTCACCCCGCCCGTCGCGTTGTCAGTGGGCCTCGCTACGTTCCTCGCATCGCTGGTCAGCAGGCGATCGACATGTGTTTCCCGGTGGGAGGAGTACGGCCGTGGCATGGGTGGAGACGGACGCGGGAGGGTACCGCGTCGCGCTCGACGGGGAGGGCAGGGTGGCGTGCCGCAACGCGGCGGGGCGCGACCTCAAGTCCCTGCCGTCGAAGCTCGGTGACGACCGCGTGGTCGTCCAGCTCAAGCAGCTCGCCGAGTGGCTGGCCGCGCACGAGCGCCGCTGCCTGGAGGACGTCGAGCGCTGGATGGTCCGCTCGCTGCCGGTGCCCGCCGCCGTGCTCACCGCCGTGTGGCCGGACGAGGCCTGGCAGGGCGTCCTGAAGGACCTCGTGGTCACCACCACGGACGGCTCCGTGGCCGGCTTCCTGCGCGGCGTCGACGCCGAGCGCGGCCTCGGCCTGGTCGACCTGGACGGCGACACCGTGCGCCTCACCGACGGCGAGGTGCTGATACCGCACCCCGTCCTGCTGCAGGACCTCGACGAGCTGCGCGAGTTCGCCGTCGAACTCGGAGTCTCCCAGCGTGTCCAGCAGCTCTACCGCGAGGTCTGGCACCGGCCCGCGGAGCTGCCGGCGGACAGCGAGGTCACCACCTACGCCGGCGGTCGCTACCGGGAGCTGCGCGAGCTGGTCGGGCGCTGCACCCGGCTCGGCTGCCGGGTCCGCGGCGGCTCCGCCGTCCAGCCGGTCACCGAGGGCGGGCGCACCGTCGAGGCCCGGGTCTGGGTCGGCGACTACTACGAGTACGACGCGTGCGAGACCGGCGCGCTCAGCTGGGCCGGCCCCGACGGCCGTGCCCTGCCGCTCACCGAGGTCGGACCGGTCGCCTGGTCCGAGGGCATGCGGATGGCCGCCGCCCTGTACGCCGGCCGCACGATCCAGGGGGAGGAAGCCGCATGACCGCCACCGCGCACCCGACCACCGCGCACCCGACCACCGCGACGCCCGAGGAACTGCTCGACGCCGGGGCCGTGCTCCCGCCCGGCACCCTGCCCGGGGCCGGCCGCCCCGACAGCGCCGCCGACGTCCTCACCGCCCGCGGCTACACCCACCCCGCGCTCGAAGGGCGCCGGATCGTCCGGCTCGTCCCCGGGGCGCTCGGCCCGGCCGAGGACCTCGCCCTCGACTTCCTCGGCCTGGCGCCGGAGGCCGCGCCCGCCGAGGTCGGCCAGGTCCGCCAGGAGGCGCTCGGCTTCCCCGCCTGGGCCCTGGTCCACGACCCGGCCAACGGACACCACGCGCTCGCCCTGGTCAAGGAGCTGGAGCGGCTCGCCCGCCAGGCCGCCTCCAAGCCCGGCGCCGCCAAGGACGGCTTCGACGAGCTGTTCGTCCGCCTCGGCCGGGCCGTCCCGCACTTCCTGCCCACCTTCTGCGAGGAGGTCGGCCGGATCTTCCTGCGCCACGAGAACCGGACCTACGCCGCCGCCTGGTTCGGCAAGGCCCGCGAGGCCGAGCGCACCCACGGCCTGGCGGTGGACGAGGAGCGGCTGCGCGCCGTCTTCCTGGAGTTCGCCCTGGCCGGCGCGCTCACCGTCAAGTCCCTGCGCCAGTACGTCAAGGAGCTCGCCCAGCGGCTCGACCCGCTGACCGCCTGGCAGCGCTTCCGCCAGCTGTGCACCGAGCGCTCCGCGGCGGGCATGGCCCCGTACGCCGG
This sequence comes from Kitasatospora sp. NPDC127116, assembly GCF_042677365.1. Classification (NCBI taxonomy): domain Bacteria; kingdom Bacillati; phylum Actinomycetota; class Actinomycetes; order Kitasatosporales; family Streptomycetaceae; genus Kitasatospora; species Kitasatospora sp. NPDC127116. Next base: position 113,626 of record NZ_JBHXTL010000004.1, on the reverse strand, counting down.
GGTCGCCGAGGACGCCCGCGCGCTGATCAAGGCCGCCGGGCTGGACCGCGCCGAGCACGAACGGGCGCTGCTCGCCGAGCTGCTGGACTCCCCGGCGGTCACGCGGGCGCCCGCCGCGTTCTGGAAGTCCTGGCACGGCGCGCTGGTCGAGCTCGGCCGCAGCGACGGGGCGGTCCGCACCCGCCTGCTGGAACTGCTGCCCGACCCGTCCTCCTCCGAACCGGCCGCGCACGACACCGCCTGGCTGGCGCTGCTCGCCGAGACCGGCGCCGAGGACCTGCTCACCGGCCCCCGCCCCGAGGGCGCCGAACCGGCCGCCGCCTGGCTGCAGCGCTGGTGCAACCACCACGGCCGCGGCTGGCGCAGCCGGCCCAGCTGCCCGGACACCCTCGCGCTGGCCCGCCGGATGGTCGAGCGGCTCAAGGCCGACGCCGTCCCCGTGGACCTCCACACCGGCATCCGCGCCAGCCGGACCAGGATCGACCTGCTGGACCTGCTGCTCACCGAGGGCGTGCCGGTGGCCGGTCCGCCGGACGGCCTCGGCATCGATCTGCACGACTGGGTCTCGGAGTGCGGCCCCGACAGTCCCGCCCTCACCGCCGTCGGCGCCGACGAGCGCTACCGGCCGCTGCTGCGCCGAGCCGCCCCGGCCGCCTGGAAGACGGCCGCCGAGCGCGAGGTGCCCGCCCTGCCGCTGCTGAACGAGCTGTTCGCCGAGTGGGCCGAGGAGCGCTCCGAGGAGCTGTTCGCCGCCCGCGGCCTGGCCGCCGCCGCCGACCTGGTCCGCGCGTTCGCCCAGCACCGCACCGCCGTCCGGACGGTCGCGCCGGCCGTCGCCGACCGGGTCGCCGCCCTCGACGTCGCCGCGCTGCTCACCGACGCCCTCCGGGCCGGCATCCTGGACGAACTCGGCTGGCCCGCCCTGGAGGAGGCACTCGGCAAGATCGCCGACCCGCCCGCCGACGACGCCCCGCAGCACCCCGTCCCCAGCCTGGGCGGCGCGGGCCTGAGCGGCCTGGTCGTCGAGGACGCCTGGCCGCACCTGATCCTCGCCCGCCTCGACCGGGCCGTCGTGGTCGGCCCGGAGGGCATCGTGCTGGAGCACACCCTCCGGCTGCCCGAGGAGCTGCACCAGCGCAACCGGATCCGGCTGCGCCTGGTCGACGGCGAACTGCTGGTCGTCTGGTCCCACGAGGGCAAGCAGCTCGCCTACTGGTCGAGCCGCCCGGACGAGCGGTTCGAGCTGGAGGGCGAGACCATCGCCGGCTACTACTACGGCGACCGCGAACCCGAGCCGCCCTCGCTCCAGCTGCCCGGCGGTGGCCGCACCACCGGCGAGCGCCCGCTGCACGCCGGCGACACCCGGATGCCCGACGAGCACCCCGTCCTCGGCGACGGCACCGGCTACTGGACGGTGCGCCACGCCTCCGACGGCGAGGCCGTCCTGCGCGAACTCGACCCGGCCACCGGCGCCCTCGGCCGCGCCGCCGAACCGCCGGTGATCGCCGCCACCGCCCAGGCCGGCCGACTCGTCCGGAAGAGCACCTGGCTGCTGCCGCTGCAGCCCGGCCTGGAGCGGACCCCGCTCGGCACCGACGGCACCGTGCTCGGCAGCTGGGCCAGGGTCGAGCCCCACAAGGCCGTCACCACCTTCACGGCCGACGGGCAGCGCATCGTGCTGCCGCTGACCGGACACCGGTCGGACACCGTCCCGGTCGGCCGGCTCGCCCTGCCGGGCGCGGCCGCCCCGGTGGTCAGCCACACCTCCGGCGAGCACTTCTCGCTCAACCTGCCCGACCTCACCGGAGGCGCCGACCGCACCGTCGACCTGCACCCCTGCCACGCCGGTGAGCTCTCCGCCGCCGGCACCCCGCTCGTTCCGCCGTTCCCGCACTGGCACGCCCTGCGCCCGCGTGACGAGGCCGGCTCCACGGTGCTGCGCGGCGTCACCTCCGAGCAGGCCGCCCGGCTGATCGACGCCGCCTGGCCGACCGACACCGAGCCGGTCCCCGAGGACGAGCAGTGCTGGCTCACCGTCCAGGGCGTGCGCCGTCCGCTCGCCCGGCGCACCCCGCGCACCCTGCCCGTCCCGGAGGTCGGCGCGATCCTGCCCGGCATCGCGGACCAGCGGCTGCTGGCCGGCGTCGCCGGCCTCGCCCGCCTCGCCGCCGACCTGCTGGACCGGATCGCCCGGTTCGCCCCGCAGCCGGAGGCCGAGCGCCCGAGCACGAAGCAGAACACCGAGTGGCAGCCCGAGCACGGGCGCGACCACGAACTGCGCGACGCCGTGCGCGCCGTGCTGCCCGAGATCGGTGGCTTCGGCAACAACTGGGGCTCCGCCGCGCACTGGTGGGTGCTCAACAACCTGCGTGCCGTCACCGGGGTGCTGGCCGCCCCGCCCGCCGCCGACGGCGAGGGCTGGAGCACCCCCGTCACCGTCACCCTGCGCAACGGCAGTGTCAGCTACGGCTGGCTTCAACTGCTCGGCCGGGTCCACGCGCTGGCCCACGCGGTGGCCTCGCCGTTCACCGACCCGGCCCACCGCTCCTCGCTGGTCCTGCTGCTCGGCGAGCTGACCAGGGGCCCGCTGGCCGACCGCGGCGCCACCCTGCGCGAGATCGTCCTCGCCGAGCAGGTGCCGGCGGCGCCGAACGCCACCGGCACCCGGCCGGTCACGCCCCGCGAGGGCGAGGTGCTGCGGCACGGTGGCCGCACCGTCGTCATCATCGGCCACCAGCGGCAGTCCGCCGACGGCTGGGTGCACTGGCTCGCCGTCGACCACGACCCGAGCGGGGAGTTCGGGCCCGTCGCGCACTTCACCACGGTCGAGGAGCGCGACACCGGGGAACTGGTCGACGCCGCCTGGGTCGCCAAGTTCTGGCGGGTCGCCGCCCTGCGCGGCGCCGTCCCGTACGACCGGGCCAGGGCCGAGGCCTTCAGCGGGCTCACCGGCATCGGCACCGCCCGCTCCGCGCTGCTGCTCAGCCCGCCGTCCGGCCTGCTGTACTGGAACGACATCGCCGTGCCCGCCGAACTCGGGCTCAAGACCGCCGATGTCAAGGCCGCCCGGACGTGGCTGCGCGGACACGACCACACCGGTCTCGCCGCCGTCTGGGGCGCCCTGCTGCCCGCGGACCCGAAGACCCTGTGGACCGACGGCCCCGACCTCGCCGCCGGGGCCGAGGAGTGGATCCGGCGCTTCGGACGCCTCGTCACCCTCCCCGAGGAGGCACTGGCCACCGTCCAGGGCGTGTCCATCGACACCGTCGAGGCGGTGCTCAACCCCGCCCACACCCCGTGGCTGACCGGCCGCACCGGCTTCCGGTTCATCGACGTGGGCGGAGCCGGACCGCGGCTGGCACCCGAGGACGAGTCCGCCGTCCCCGAGAGGAGCGCGCTGAGCTCCACCATCGCCGCACTGCGCTGGCTCGCCTACCACCTGCCCGCCGACAGTCCGCTGCGTCCGCTGCTGCCCACGGCCGCCGAGGCGCTGCGCGACCGCCTGGCCGACCCTGAGCTGCTGCTCGACTTCGACCTGGTGCGCACCCCCAAGGGCACCTCGCTGTCCGCCGTCCTGCGCACCCACTTCGGCCTGCCCGCCGAGGGCGGCGGCGACCGGGACGGGCTGGTCCACTGCGGACCGGCACTCGTCCTGACGCCGTACCACGAGGAGACGGAGCGGGTCTGGCTGCGTCCGGCCGCCCTCACCGGACCGGACGACCCACTGCTCGAACTGCTCGAAGGGCTCTCCAACAGCTACTGGTACCAGGCCGAGCGGCTGGCCATCGAGTCCGTGCTGCGGGGCGAGCCGGAGCGGCTGGCCGCCTCCGCCGCGGTGGCTCCGGCCCCCGGCGAGGGCCCCGCCTGGCTGCAGAACCCGCAGCTGTCCGTCCCCGAGCTGGTCGCCGAGGTGTCCCGCACCCACGACCTGGGCGAGGACGCCGCCACGCTCTACCTCCAACTGCTCGCCCTGCCCGACCCGACCGACCGCAACACCGCCCGCTGGACGGGCTGGAAGCCCGCCCGGCTGAAGAAGGCCCGCGCCGAACTCGCCGCCACCGGCCTGGTGCTGGAGGCCAAGCGGGCCCGGGCCGGCCGCAGCCTCTTCCTGCCCGGCGGCTGGCAGGAGGCCAAGGCGCCGGCACTGCCGGCCGAGACCTGGAAGGCCGCCCTGTACGAACTGCACACCCACCGGCCCGCGCTGGTCCCCCTGCCCGTCCCCGAGCTGTTCGCCCGGGCCTGGCAGCGGACCGTCGACGGCGACGCCCCCGGTTACGAAGAGCTCCGGACCAGCAAGCGCAGGAAGGCCCGCCGATGACCGCCACCGAGACCACCCCCGTCGCGACCGCCACCGTCGCCGCCGCGGACCGGCAGACCGTCCCGCCCGAGGAGAAGTACGCCGCCGAACTGGAGTTCCTGGCCGCCCACGACAGCGGCCCGCGCCCGCCCGGCTGGCGGCTGACCCCGCGCGCCGTGGTCACCTTCGTGATGGGCAGCGGCGGCGAGAAGCTCAAGGCCGGGCGCAAGGGCCTGGTCATCGAGCCGAAGTTCGTCGGCGAGCGCGCCCTGGTCGAGCGCTGCGTCGTCACCCTCGCCGGGGAGCGCGGCCTGCTGCTCGTCGGCGAGCCCGGCACCGCCAAGTCCATGCTCTCCGAGCTGCTCGCCGCCGCCGTCTGCGGCACCAGCGCGCTCACCGTCCAGGGCACCGCCGGCACCACCGAGGACCAGCTCAAGTACGGCTGGAACTACGCCCTGCTGCTCGCCAAGGGGCCCAGCCGCGAGGCCCTCGTCCCCTCGCCGGTGCTCACCGCGATGACCGCCGGCGCGGTCGCCCGGGTCGAGGAGGTCACCCGCTGCCTGCCCGAGGTGCAGGACGCCCTGGTCTCGCTGCTCTCGGAACGGCGCATCGCCGTCCCCGAGTTGGCCGGCACCCCGGACGGGCAGCTGCACGCCGCGGCCGGCTTCACCCTGATCGCCACCGCGAACCTGCGGGACAAGGGCGTCAGCGAGATGTCCGCGGCGCTCAAGCGGCGCTTCAACTTCGAGACGGTCGGCCCGATCGGCAGCCTCGCCGCCGAGGTCGACCTGGTCCGCCGCCAGTCCACCGCCGCCGTGGCCCGGGCCGGCGCCGCCTACGCCGTGGACGACGCCGTCCTGGAGGCCCTGGTCACCGCGTTCCGCGACCTGCGCACCGGCCGCTCCACCGAGGGCTGGGACGTCGAACGCCCGTCCACCGTGATGAGCACCGCCGAGGCGGTCTCCGTCGCCACCTCGCTCGGCGTCAGCGCCGCCTACCTGCCCGACGGCGGGGACCTGCTCGGCCGGCTGCCCGGCCAGCTCCTCGGCGTGGTCCGCAAGGACGAGCCGGCCGACGCGGCCCGGCTGCTCGGCTACTGGGACGGCCCGGTCCGCCGCCGCGCCGAGCAGGGCGCCGCCACCTGGCGCACCCTGTGGGACCTCCGCTCGGCACTGGAGGCCTGATCCGATGAGCAGCGCGGAGATCCCCCGCCCGGACGACGCGGACCGGACGGTCCGGGCCGAGGCCGACCGGCTGGCCGCCTCCGGCACCGGCCGCCCCGGGCCCCACCTGATCGGCGTGCGCCACCACGCGCCGTCCCTCAGCGCGGTCGTCCCCGCGCTGCTCGACGCCGCCCGGCCGGACGCCGTCCTGGTCGAGCTGCCCGCCGAGTTCCAGCCCTGGCTCGGCCGGCTCGCCGACGAGGCCACCCTGGCGCCGGTCGCCCTCGCGGCGGCCCCGACCGGGCCCGAGGAGGCGGCCGGGCCCGCCTTCTACCCGTTCGCCGACTTCTCCCCGGAACTCGCCGCCCTGCGCTGGGCCCGGCGCAACGGGGTGGAGGCCATCGCCTGCGACCTCCCGCTCGCCCACCGCGCCGCCGCGCGGGCCGGCGCGCGGGCCGCGGAGCGGACCGGGGAGCGGGTCGGGGAGTCGAGGCGCACCGACGGGGGCCCGGAAGCGCCCGGCGTCGCCGACGCGCTGCGCCACCGCCTCACCGGCCGGGACGCCGACGACGACCTGTGGGACCGTCTGGTCGAGACGGCCGCCCCCGGCTCCTGCCCGGAGGCCGTCCGGCGCGCCGCCCTGCTGGTCGGCTGGGCACTGCGCCGGGACGCCGAGCGCGGCCCCGGCGTCGACCCGTACGACCTGCGCCGCGAGGCCTGGATGCGGGCCCGCTTCCAGGACGCCTCGGCCGGCGGGCGCCGGGTCGCCGCCGTGATCGGCGCCTTCCACGCCCCCGCCCTGCTGGACGGTCCCCTCGCCGCCGAGGAGCCGCCGCCCCCGGACGACCCCGGGCACGTCCTGTCCCTGATCCCGTACACCTACCCGCTGCTCGACGCCCGCTCCGGCTACCCGGCGGGCATCCGCGACCCGGAGTGGCAGCACACCGTCCTGGACGCCGGCGGCGACCCGGAACGCCTCGCCGAGGCGCTCACCACCACCGCCGTCCGGATCTGCGCCGCCCTGCGCAGCCAGGACCACCCCAGCGGCCCGGCCGACGCCCGCGAGATCGTCCGCCTGGCCGGCGACCTCGCCCGGCTGCGCGGCCACGCCGCCCCCGGCCGCGGCGAACTCGTCGAAGCGGTGCAGACCGTCCTCGCCCAGGGCGAACCCCTGGGCCGCGGCCGGGCCGTCGCCCGCGCCCTCGAACAGGTGCTGGTCGGTACCCGCACCGGCCGTCCCACCCCCGCCGCCCCGCGCAGCGGACTCGCCCCCGCCGTCGAGACGCTCCTCGCCGGCCTCGGCCTGCCAGGCCCCGCCGACCCCGGCCCGCGGGACCTGCGCCTCGACCCGCTGCGCAGCGACCTCGACCGCCGCCGCGAGATCCTCCTGCACCGGCTCACCGTCTGCGAGGTCCCCTACGCCGAGTCCGTCGCCACCACCGGCGCCGGCGGCACCGAAACCCTCGGCACCCGCTGGCGCCTGCACTGGACCCCCGCCAGCGCCGCCATGCTCACCGTCGCCGGCACCCGCGGTGTCACCCCCGCGCAGGCCGCCGAGGGCGCCCTGCGCGCCCGCCTCACCGACCGGCCGACCCCGCGCGAGATCATCGACGGCCTCACCGCCGCCGCCTCCTGCGCCCTCCCCGCCCTCGCCGAGACCCGCCTCGCCCAACTCACCACCGTCCTCCCCACCTCCGCCACCCTGCCCGACCTCCTCGACGCCCTGGCGCTCGTCGACCGGCTGACCGCGGGCCACTTCCCCGGCTACGCCCCGGCCGGAGGGGAGACGTCCGCCCCCGCCTCCGCCGTTCCGGCGGGTCGGCCCGGGCTCGCCGCGGCCGGGGAGGTGCTCACCACTGCCGCCGTGCGGCAGTTGGAGGGCGTGGGCGGGTCGGACGATCCGCAGGACGCGCGGGCGCTGGTCGAGCTGGTGCGGCGGGCGGACCGGCTCGGCGGAGTGCGGCTGGCGTACACGCTGGCCGAACTCGCCGAGCGGGGGAGCCCGTTGGTACGGGGCGCGGCCGGTGCGGTCCGGGTGCTGCTCGGGCAGGAGCCGGCCGAGGTGCTGGGCGGCCGGGCCGCCTCCTGGGTGGACGGTGCGACCGGCCCGAAGACGCGACAGGCGCTCGGGCGGGCGCTGGTCGGTCTGCTGACGGCGGCGGAGGGGCTGTTCGACTCCGCGCCGCAGGCACTGGAGCCGCTGCTGGAGCGGGTCGCCTCGCTGCCCGACGACGCCTTCCTGGACCGGCTGCCCGCCCTGCGCGGCGGGTTCGACACGCTCAGCCCGGCCGCCCGCGACCGGCTGCTGGCCCTGGTCGAGGAGAGCCTGGGCGCCCGGCTCGCCGCGCTGCCCGAGGAGGCCGGCCCGGCCGTGCTCGCCGGCTGGGTGCGGGCGGACCTCGCGGCACGGGCGGCCCTCGCCCGCCGCGGCCTCCTGCCCCCGGCGGCGGCCGACATCCCGGCGGTCGCGCCGCCGGCCACGGCCTCGGAGCGGCCTCCCACCCGGCTCCCCGCCGCGACCGCCGCAACCGCCGCAACCGCCGCAACCGCCACGATTTCCACGACCGCCGCGGCCGTTACGACCACAACCACCACGCCGCGCGCCCTCGCCCCCGCCGAGCGCTGGCGGCTGCTCCTCGGCCGCCCCGGCGACGGCGGCCTGACCGGTCGCGGTGCCCGACTCGCCACGGCCCTGGACGAGTTGTACGGCACCGGCCACGGCGAGGGCTCCGGCCCGGGCCTGGACAGCCGGGGCGGCAGGGGAGGCCGCGAGGCCCCGTACCCCGGCGTGCGGGAGTGGGCCGAGGAGCTGGAGTCGCTGTTCGGCCCCGGCGTGCGCGAGGAGGTGCTGGCCGCCGCTGTCGCCCAGGGCCGTACCGACGTCCTGGAGACGATCGACCCCGCCGCCGTCCGCCCCTCCGTCGAGCTGCTGCGCACCGTGCTGGACCACGCGGGCGGTCTGCCCGAGGCCCGGGTGGCCCGGCTGCGCCCGCTGGTGCGGCGGCTGGTGGACGAGCTGAACCGGGAGCTGGCCACCAGGCTGCGCCCGGCGCTGACCGGGATCGCCGTGCCGCGCCCGTCCCGCCGCCCGGGCGGCGGGCTGGACCTGGACCGGACCATCCGGGCCAACCTCGCCACCGCCCGGCCCGGGCCGGACGGCGGCACCCTGATCGTGCCCGAGCGCCCGGTCTTCCGGACCAGGGCGCGGCAGGCCAACGACTGGCGGCTGATCCTGGTCGTGGACGTCTCCGGGTCGATGGAGGCCTCCACGGTGTGGGCCGCACTGACGGCCTCGATCCTGGCCGGGGTGCCCTCGCTGAGCACCCACTTCGTGGCCTTCTCCACCGAGGTCCTGGACCTCACGGCACGGGTGGACGACCCGCTGAGCCTGCTGCTGGAGGTGAGGGTCGGCGGCGGCACCAGCATCGCGAGCGGGCTGCGCTACGCGCGGGAACTGGTGACGGTGCCGTCCCGCACGCTGATCGCGGTGGTCAGCGACTTCGAGGAGGGCGGGCCGATCGGCGGGCTGCTGGCCCAGACCCGGGCGCTGGTGGACTCCGGCGTGCACCTGCTCGGCTGCGCGGCGCTGGACGACACCGGGACGGCCCGCTACTCGAAGGCGGTCGCGGGCCAACTGGTCGCGGCCGGAATGCCCGTGGCGGCGTTGAGCCCGCTGGAACTGGCCCGCTGGGTGGGGGAGAAGGTGCGATGAGCGCGACGGCACGGACGAGCGACTGGCCGGGCGTGCGGCCCGAGGTGGTCGCCGAGGTGGTGGCCGGGCTGAGCGCCCGGCTGCAGAAGCGGCTGGACGGTGCGGCGGCGAAGCTGGCGGAGCGGCCGGTGGCCCGGGAGGGCGACGAGTGGCGGGTGGAGGTGGACGAGGAGACGCTGCTGGTGCTGCACGCCCCGGGTGGGGTGGTCGTGGTGGAGGCCGGCGTCCGCTGCGGCTGCCTGCTGGCCCCGGCCTGCGTGCACCGGGCCGCCGCCGTCACCCTCTGCCCGCTCGCCGAGGCCGAGCCCGAGCCTGAGGTCGAGCCCGATCCCGATCCCGAGGCCGGGCCCGTGGCCGTGGCCGTGGCCGGGGCCGGACCCGCGCCCGACGGCGGCACCGGGTCGATGGCCGCGGAAGGCCGGGAAGGAGCCCCGGAAACCTCCGGGGCGCCGGCCGACTGGCCAGCCCCCGCCCCGCTCACCACCGTCGAACTCGCCGCCGTCCGCCACCTCCACGCGGCCGCGGCCGCCGTCCTGGCTGCCGGGGTGAGCGGGGCGGGCGCCGTCTCCCAGGCCGAGCTGCTGCGCGCCGCCCACCGGGCACGCCTCGCGGGCCTGCACCGCCCGGCCTCGGCGGCGGTCACCGTCGCGACGAGGGTCCGGGCAGCGCGTTCCGGCGCGCCGGACCACCGCTTGGTGGATCTGGTGGCGGGTCTGCGCGAACTGCTCGGCCTCACCACCGCCCTGGCCGCCGGCGCCGCCCCGGTCGCCGAACTGCGCGGCACCGCGCGCCAGGCCTACCGGGAAGAGGGGGGCCTGCGGCTCTACGGCCTGTTCGCCGAGCCGGTGCTGACGGCGACGCACGCGGGCGCGGTCAGCTGGGCGGTGGATGCCAACGGGCGCCTGAGCACGATCGCCGAGGTGATGCCGCACGACGACGCGTCGGCCGCCGCCCCGCAGGCGGTCGGGGCGGGCAACCGGACGGTCCGCCTGGGTGACGCCGCGCTCAGCCACCGCGAGTTGAGCCGGGCCGGGCTGGCCGTCCAGGGCGCGACCAGGTCCACCGGCGGCCGACTGGGCGCCGGCGCCTCGGTACGGGCGGTGCGTGCGGCGGGCACGGCGTGGACGGCGGAGCCGGCCGCCCGGCTCTGGTCCGAACCGGCTCCCGCACAGGTGGCCCGGGCGCTCGCGGCGCAGGAACAGCCGTACGAGAGCCGCCCGGCCGGGAGCGACCTGCTGTTCCTGGACGTCACCCTGCTGGGTACCGCCCCCACCGGCCCGGGCGGGACGCCGCAGCTGCTGGCGCGCTGCACGGCGGGCGGCCCGGCCGAGGGGGCCGCGGACAGCCCGGCAGAGGACAATCCGGCGGAGGCCGGTCCGGGAGGCTCGGGCGGTCCGGTGATCGTCCTGCGCCCGGCGCACGAACACCCCGACCTGCCGTTCCGGGCGAACCTCGCGCTGCTCGCCACCGCGCCCGGGCTGCGGCTGCGGGTGATCGGCCGATTGGAGCGCGCGGACCGTCCGGAGCTGCGCCTGCTCGCGATCGGCACGCCCCCGGGCACGCCGGACCGACTCGCCCTGCCGGCGGCCCGGGCGGGCCGGGTCAACCTCGGCCTCGAACGCCTCCAGACCGCCGACCTCGCGGGGCCCGGCCCGGTCGGTGGGCCGGCGGACGGGCCGACGGCCCCGGCGCCGTACGGCCCGCCCGTCCACGTGCTCGGGCGCCGGGTCGAGCAGACGGTCACCACCGGCCGGCACGCCCTCGCCCCGAGCGAGGCCTCGGCGGCGGCCGACCGCGCGCTGCTGCGCGCCGCCGGGCTGGCCACGGCCGCCGAGCTCCTCGACGCTCTGCGGGCCTGCGCTGCCAACCGGCAGCGCGACGTCTTCGGCCGGATCGTCACGGACGACCACGAGGCCTTCGCCGCCGCTTGGCTGGCGGCGGCCTCCTACACCGAGGAGCTGGCCACGGCCTTGTGCGCGGCGGCCTGGTCCGGGGAGGGGTGAGGGGACTTCCACGGCAGGCCGGCAGGGGAGAGCGCCCGGGGTATGAGTCGAACTATTTGCACAGACCGGTATTCCGCGCCAACTGGCATACTTGTCGTAGGAAGACACAGGACGAGACCTCGTACGAGAGCCGGTACGAGACCTCGCACGGGGCCTCGTCCGGCACACGGCACGAGCAGCGCGACGGAAGGGTGGGCGAGCCATGGGAATCCGCGACGATGCGGCCGAGGTCCGGGCCAGCGGCTGGCGGACGCTCGCCGCGCTGCACGGGATGATCGACACCGCACTGGAGAAGGCGCTCCAGGCCGAGTTCAAGCTCTCGGTGGTCGAGTACACGGTGCTGGACGCGCTCTCCCGCCAGGACGGCTGGCACATGCGGATGCAGCAGCTGGCCCGCGCGGCGGCGCTGAGCAGCAGTGCGACGACCCGGCTGGTGAGCCGCCTGGAGGACCGGGGCCTGCTCAGCCGCTTCCTCTGCGCGGACGACCGGCGCGGCATCTACACCGAGCTGACGGCCGAGGGCCGTGACCTGCTGACGGCCGCCCGGCCGGTGCACGACGCCGCCCTGGAGGCGACGCTGGCCGAGGCCACCGAGGTCCCCGAGCTGGCCCCCCTGGTCGGGTCGCTCGCCGAGCTCCACCCGGTCCACACCAAGGCCTGAGGCGGAATCGGCCCGTTCGCTCGGGCCGGCGGGCCACCCGGGCCGGGGCCTCGCCGCCGCCCGGCGGCTTCGGGTCTCGTGCGCGGGAACGGGGTGAGCCGCCGCCCGGCGGGCCCGCTCGGCGTCCGGTGGTGATCGTGCAGGGGTCCGGTGCGCCGCGTCGTCACTGTTCGCCCCGGGGCACGTCCGACCCGGCGCCGAGGGCCCGCCGCGGCAGGACCCGGGGCGCGCTCGGTCCGCGGTCCGGGCCATCGCCCGTGTCGTCCTTCGGGCCGGTCCCCGGGTCGGTCCCCGGGCCGTCGGCGCGGCTGACGGCGGGCAGTCCGGCCGTGTGTCCCCCCGTGGGGCTGCCCGACAGGTCGTACATGCGCGGCAGTACGGGCCGGGGCACGACCACGGCGCCGGGCAGCCCGGGGATCTCGGCGCCGACCGCCAAGCCCCCGTTGGCGGGCGGCACATCGGCGCGGACGGCACCGGTGACACCGGCGACACCAGCGACCCCGGGAGCACCGGGGACACCAGCAGCACCGGCGACATCGCCGAGCCCTGCGGCGCCCGTGCGGGGGCCGTCCGTGGCGTAGGGGACAGGGGGAGCCCCGGGGAGGCCGAAGGGCCCCGGAGCCTGCTGGACCCCGCCCAGCGGCCCGCCGAGCCCCTCTGCCGCCGCGTCCGACGGTCCTGGCCCGAGGCCGTCGGGCCCGGGCCCGGGACCTGAACCGGAGCCGGACTGGCCGTCGGAGCCGGAACCGGAACCGGAACCCGAGCCGTCCTCGGCCCCCGCCTGCCCCGCCTGCCCCGCCTGCCCCGCCTGCCCCGCCTGCCCCGCCTGCCCCTCGGACACCGGAGCCCGGGTGATCCGGGCCCCCGACGGCAGCCCGGGCACCGCGGCCGGGTGTCCGGCCTGCTCCAGCAGCGCCGACGGCACCAGCACCACCGCCCGGGTGCCGCCGTACGGGGACGGCCGCAGCGAGACCCGGACCTCGTGCCGGGAGGCGAGGCGCGCGACGACGAACAGGCCGAGCCGCAGGTCGTCGCCGAGCGCGGAGACGTCCAGCTCGGGCGGGTCGGCCAGGTACGCGTTGAACCGCTGGTACTCCTGCTCGGTCATGCCGAGCCCGCGGTCCTCGACCTCGACCGCCAGGCCCTCCGCGACCTCCTGAGCCGAGACCTGCACCTGGGTGTACGGCGGGGAGAAGGTGGTGCCGTTCTCGATCAGCTCGGCGACCAGGTGGATGACGTCGGCGACGGCCTGCCCGTCGAGCGAGACGCGCGGCACGCCGTGGACGACGACCCGGGAGTAGCTCTCGGTCTCCGAGACGGCGCTGCGCAGCACGTTGACCATGGGCACGGCGTTGCGCCAGCGCCGGGCGGGCAGGGCGCCGCCGAGGATGACCAGGTTCTCGGCGTTGCGCCGCATCCGGGTGGCCAGGTGGTCGACCGCGAACAGTTCGCGCAGCAGTTCCGGGTCCTCGTGCTCGCGTTCGAGCGCGTCCAGCATGCTGATCTGCCGGTGGATCAGGATCTGGGTGCGCCGGGCGATGTTGAGGAAGACCTTCTTCGTCCCTTCGCGCCCCTGGGCCTGGTGGACGATGGCGGCGATCGCGGCCTGGCGGACGGCGGCGAGGCCCTCCGAGGTCTGCTGGACGTCGTCGCCGGCCCGCCGGGAGGGTGCCCAGACGGCCGGGGCGGGCACCTGCTCCCCGGCGCGCAGCCGTCCGACCACCTCGGGGATCTCCTGCTCGGCGAGCGCGAAGGTGTCGGCCCGCAGGCCGGACAGCCGCGCGGACAGGGCCCAGGCGGTCCGGACGCCACGGACCAGGCTGATCAGCAGCACCAGGGCGACGGCCGCGCTGCCGGCCAGCAGTGCGGTGCGCTGTCCGGAGTCGCGCAGCAGGTAGGCGGCGTAGCCCCAGGCGGCGGCGAGGCCCAGGCCGGGGACCAGTACGAGGGAGAGGAGCGGGCCGCGGAGCGAGCCGGACCGGCCGGCGCGGTGGCCCGTGCGGGGGGCCGGTATGCCTGGCATCTGATTCCTTGCTGCAGGGCCGAGTCGCGGGACCGGGACGCCGGTCCGGACCGGTGGGTCCGAGCGGCGGGGTCGATCCCGTACGGCGCGGCCGGGCTTCAGGGAGTCGGGGCCGGGGGTGCCGGAGCCGGTGACGTGCTGTCACTGCTCCGGCGCGGTGCAGCACGGCCGTCGACGGCACGGAACGCTATCAGCCCCGGGCGGCGTCGACGCAATATCAACTGGCCCGGCCCGATGGGTCGATGGCGTCGGAACGGGGTTCGGGCCGGAGGGTCCGCCGGTGCATCGCCGCAGCTCGCGGCCCTCGCCCCGATGGTGCCGACGGTTCCCGGAGGGCGGGGACAGCCCCCCGGGGAATTCGCCAGGAACAGGTCAAGTGTCGTTGTGGCGGGCGGGGCCTCAGCCCGCCAGTGGCATCGGCAGCACCCGTCCGCCCCTCCCCGGCGGCTTCTCCACCGAGGCCTCCCGCTGGGCGGCGAGCTCGCTCCAGGCCCAGCTGGTCAGGTCGGACAGCTCCGCCGACCACTGCTTGCCGTACGTGCCGGAGGCGAACTGCCCGAGCCGCAGCCGCTGGACGTCCGAGGTGCCGGCCGGCGGGTAGACGTGGGTGGCGTCCCGCAGGTAGCGCTCGATGCCGAACTCGGGCTGGAGGCCGCGGGCGGCGTGGATCTCCATGGCGTTGCGCGCGGAGTCAAGTGCGTACTCGGTGTTGATGAGCTTGGCGTTCATCAGCTCGGCGTCGCAGGCGCGGCCGTGGTCGAGCAGGTGGGAGGCGTGGTAGGCGGCGAGCCTGGCGGTCATCAGCCGGGACTGCATCTCGCCCAGCTTGAGCATGATGTTCGGGAGTTGGCTGAGCGGCTGGCCGTACAGGACGCGTCCCCCGGCGAACCGGACGGTGTCCTCGACGATCGCGGTGTGGATGCCGAGCGCGACGGCGGCGAGGTTGATCCGGCCGTAGAGGGTGGAGGAGGAGTAGGCGACGTCCAGCCCCTGTCCCTCCCGGCCGAGCCGGTTGCCGGCCGGGACGCGGCAGTCCTCCAGGAGGATCTCGCCGAAGCTGAAGCCGTGCAGCCCGCTCTGCGACCCGGGGGAGCCGGTGCGGAACCCTGGCCGGTCGCTCTCGACCAGGAAGGCGGACAGGCCCCGGCTGCCCTGGCCGGTGCGCAGGACCACGCCGTGCACGTCCCCGATGTGGGAGTTGCCGACGAACCACTTGCGGCCGTTGAGCACGTACTCGTCGCCGTCGCGCACCGCCGTGCCGGTCATCCCGAGCACGTGCCCGCCGGATTCCGGTTCGGTGACGGCGATGGTCGGCAGGCACTCCCCGGAGGCGAACTTCGGCAGCCACTTGCGGCGTTGGGCCTGGGAGCCGTAGTGGAGGACCTTGGCCACGCCCAGCTGGGAGGCCTGCGCGATCGAGCCGGCGGCCCCGCTGACCCGGGCCAGCTCCTCGATGATCACGGTCTTGGCGACGTGCCCCAGGCCGAGGCCGCCGAACTCCCGCGGGATCGTCACGCCGATCCAGCCCTGGCGGGCGATCTGCCGGGCCAGCTCGAACTCGATCTTCCGCTCGGCCTCCATCCCGGCCACCCGCGGACGCACCTCCTTCTCCGCGAAGTCACGGACCTCGGCGCGAAGCTCCTCGTGACGGTCGTCGGTGAAGTAGTCCATCGCCATGCTCCGGTCCTCTCGGTGTGTGCGGTGCCGTGCCTCCGTTCGTGCCGTCGATGCCGCTCCGGCAACCCCGCGGGGGGCGGTGGGTGTGCGGGAGTTCCGGCCGGTCGCCCCGGTGCGATCGGCGCATGCGTCACCGGGCGGTGTCCCGGTGGCGGGCATCGTCCGTGTCTTCGGCAGGGCTCATTGTTGTATGGGGTGCCGGGGCAGCCCAGAGTCGATCTTGGATTGGCGCGATTCGGCCCGTCCCCGTCCGGAGGGGTTTCGCCCCGGCCCCGGCCGGGAATCGATCTTCGCTTCCGTGACGGTCCGTCGACCGGTCGTTCACGTGCAGTTTTGACGGGCCATCGGCAAGGCTGAGGAACGGTCGATCGGGACGGTCCGGCTGTTCTGATGTCTGGTTACATGTGCGCCATGACTGATGTGATGAGCACTCAAGGCCAGTTCCCGGGTGCCTCCGGCGAGTCCGCGCGAACCCGCAGGCTGCGCGGCCTCGGGCTCAACGACCCGTCCGCGGACGAGGCCTTCGACCGCTTCGCCCACCTCGCAGCCAGTATCACGCGCGCTCCCATCGCGATGGTCAACTTCATCAATGACGAACGCCAGATGTTCCGCGGGCTCTACATTCCGCCAAGTTCGACCGATGCCAGGGCCGAGGACGGATCGTCCTGGGCGGACCGCGGCATCGCGTTCGACCTCCCCACCCGCGAGATGCCGCTGAGCCACGGCTTCTGCCCGCACGTCGTCGCCCAGCGCTCCCCCCTCGCCCTCGACGACATCCTCGCCTACCCCCGGTTCGCCGGGAACCCGGTGGTGGACGAACTCGGCGTCCGCGCCTACCTCGGCGCCCCGCTCGTCGACGACACCAACACCGTCATCGGCACGGTCTGCGTCCTCGACCGGGAACCCCGGCAGTGGGGGCGCGAGCGGCTGCGCGACATCCAGCACCTCGCCGAGGCGCTGCTCTCCGAGATCCGGCTGCGCGACAGCCTGCTCGCCCAGCGCCAGGAGATGTTCGCCGCCTTCGACGGCTCGCCGTTCCCCATCATGCTCACCGAGGGCCCGGCCCAGGAGATCCGGTACGCCAACGCCCAGCACACCGACACCTTCGGCGCGCCGACGGCCTACGGGACGATCGGCGCCGCCTACCCGCAGCTCGGCGCCGCCGGCCTCGAACAGACCGTCGTGGAGGCGTACCACACCGGTCGCACCGCCGTCCTCGACGGCGTCCGGATCGATTCCGCCCGTCCCGACGCGCAACGCGGACGGCAGGTGTTCAGCTTCACCTGCACCCCGCTGCGGGCCGCGCTCACCGGACGGATCAACGGCGTCCTCACCGTCGGCATGGACATCACCGCCCAGTCCCGCACCGAGGAGGAGCTCGGCACGCTGGCCGCCCTGCTCGTCGACCGGCTCCAGCAGAGCGGCGCCTCCGTGCCCGGCCGATCCGCCGTCGCCGGCGGGGCCGGACCCGGCCTGCCCGTCTGAACCCCGGCCGGGTGCGGACCGTCCACCACCGTGGCGGGGCGCCTCTCACCCCCGTGGAGAGGACCCCGTCACGCTGCCGTCCGGCGCCGGGAGCCCGCCGTCCGGCGCCGGGAGCCCGCCGGGAGCCCGCCGGGTGTCGTTCCCGTGCTCGTCCGTGTCCGCCCGGCGCTGCCGGAGGCCCGCCGCCCGGGCCGAGCGGGTGAACCCTCCCCGCTCCGCCGCCCCGACCGGGTCCGTGCCCGGGGCACCGGATGGTAGGCATGGGCCGCATGGACTGGTTCGCCGCCCCCGACTACTGGCTGAGCCGGCTGCTCGTCCAACGCCTGCTCGCCGCCCTCTACCTGATCGGATTCCTGGCCGCCGCCGGGCAGTTCCGCGCGCTCATCGGCGCCGACGGGATGCTGCCGGTGCCCCGCTTCACCGCCCGGGTCCCGTTCCGCCGGTCGCCCGGCCTGTTCCACCTCCACTACAGCGACCGGTTCTTCGCCGCCGGCGCCTGGAGCGGCGCCGCGCTCGCCGCAGCCGTCGCGGCCGGGCTCGGTGACGCCGTCCCGCTCTGGACGTCGATCCTGCTGTGGGCGGTGCTCTGGACCCTCTACCTCTCCATCGTCAACGTCGGGCAGACCTGGTACTCCTTCGGCTGGGAGTCCCTGCTGCTCGAAGCAGGCTTCCTCGCCGCCTTCCTGGGTGACGCCGACACCGCCCCGCCCACCCTGGTGCTGTGGCTGATGCGCTGGCTGGCCTTCCGGGTCGAGTTCGGCGCCGGACTGATCAAGCTGCGCGGCGACAGCTGCTGGCGCGACCTGACCTGCCTCCAGTACCACCACGAGACCCAGCCGATGCCCGGGCCGCTCAGCTGGTTCTTCCACCACCTGCCCGCCCCGCTGCACCGGGTCGAGGCCGCCGTCAACCACTTCGTCCAACTCGTCGTACCGGTCGGCCTGCTGTTGCCGCAGCCGGTCGCGAGCGGCGCGGCCTGCGCCGTCATCGCCACCCAGCTCTGGCTGGTGGCGTCCGGCAACTTCGCCTGGCTCAACTGGCTGACCATCGCCCTCGCCCTCGCCGCCGTCGAACCGGCCCGCCTCGGCCTGCCCGTCCACGCCCGCGCCTACCCCGGCACCCCGGTCTGGTACGAGGTGCTGGTGATCGCGCTGACCGCCGCCGTCCTGGTGCTCAGCTACTGGCCGGTGCGCAACATGATCTCCCGCGGCCAGGCCATGAACCGCTCCTTCAACCGCCTGCACCTCGTCAACACCTACGGCGCCTTCGGCAGTGTCAACCGGTTCCGCCAGGAGGTGGTGGTCGAGGGCACCGACGAGACGGTGCTCACCCCGCACACCGTCTGGCGCGAGTACGGCTTCAAGGGCAAGCCCGGCGACGTGCGCCGCCGCCCGCGCCAGTTCGCGCCCTACCACCTGCGGCTCGACTGGCTGATGTGGTTCGCCGGCATCTCCTCCGCCTACGCCCGCCCCTGGTTCCTCCCCTTCGTCGCCCGCCTGCTGTCCGGCGACCGGGCCACCCTGCGCCTGCTGCGCCACAACCCCTTCCCGGACGCCCCGCCGACCCACGTCCGGGCGACCCTCTACCTCTACCGGTTCACCGATTGGCGCGAACTGCGGGAAACCGGCGCGTGGTGGCACCGCACCGCGCTCAGCGAATACCTCGCGCCGGTCGATCTGCGGGCCCTCGGCCGGGCCGGCTACCGGCCGCCGCCCGGCCGGCCGGGCCCGGTACGGGGACGTGGCGTCCGGAAGGTGCCGATGGAGCGGTTCCGCCGGGGCCACCGTCGGGCCGAGGGCCGTCGTGAGGGCCCTCCCGACAGCCGTCGCGACGGCCGCGCCAACGGCCGCACCGGCGGCCGCACCGGCCGTCGGCCGGAGCCGCCTGTCGGAGGGCCGTGCGAGGAGCCACGGTGAACAGCCACGGTGAACAGCCGCAGTGAACAGCTGCAGTGAACAGCTGCGGTGGGTTCCGCGAGGAGGAGTCGCGAGGAGGAGCCGTGAGCAGCGGAGACACCCGTCCGGACCAACGCCCGACCACCCGGGCGGACCGCCCGAGTGGCGGCCAGGCGGGCGGTATGGCACACGACACCCGCCCGTCGGGGCGGTGGGTGCGTGCAAGCCTCGAACGGGCACCCGTATTCTGGGCGTCCACAACCGGCAGCCCGCCCGCGCGCCCCCCAGCCCCGCCTCAGGGGCGACCCCGCGCAACCGGTCCGCCGCCCCCTCGCCGCCAGCCCCGCCGTCGTCGCCCAGAACCGGACCTCACATGACAGTGCTTCACTCGCGCAACGCCGACGCAGCCGACCCGGCGGACGTCGCCGACGCCGCAGACGTCAAGGACCCCCAGGACGCCGCCGCGGAGCCCGACCTCCGCGAGGACCTCGGCCGCTACGCCGAGCTCGGGGCCTTCACGCTCACCGCCGAGACCCACGCCTGGTACGCGGCCGTCGACACCGTCGCCACCCCCGAGGACGCCCGCGCCGCCTCCACGGCCCTCGCCGAACTGCGCGGCAGCGACCTCCAGCAGACGTGGGAGGCCGTCACCGCCCTCGCCGCCGACGTCAAGCTGGACGAGCCCGACACCGTCGCCAAGACCGCGCTGCTGGTCGAGATGCTCCAGCGGGTGCACCGCACCTCCACGGCCCTCTTCCCCGCCGCGTACGACGCCGACCTCGGCGCCCTCGCCGCCGCCACCGCCGACAGCACCTGGCGCCGCGAGAACGGCGTCAAGCTCTCCTGGCTGCGCGGCCGCTCGCTGCGCAAGCAGGCCGTCGCACTCGCCACCGACCGCCGCATCCGCCGGGAGGACCTGCACGAGGCCCTCACCTCCGCCGAGATCGAGCGCCGCGCCTGGGCCGCGCTCGCCCCGGCCGGCACCCTCCCGCGAGTGCCCGGCGACGCCGCCCTGGTCGACCGCACCGCCCAGGCCTTCGAGGCGATCAACACCGGCCTGCGCGGCCTCGCCCGCCTGCTGCCCGACCACGACCTGGACGGGCTGCCCTTCGCCGAGCTGATCGACCTGGTCGAGCGGCTCGCCGCCGACGAGGGCACCCTCTACCGCCTGCCCACCATCCGCGGCCTGCGGGTCGGCCTGGAGGAGGCCGGCCTCGCCGACCTGCTCGCCGAACTCGCCGCAGCCAAGGCCGACCGCCGCGCCGCCGAGGCCGCGTACACGGCCCGCCAGGCGCTGGTCGCCGGGCAGCGGGACGGGCTCGGGGAGAAGGCCACCGCCACGGGGGACGCGGCGATCGAGGAGCAGCCCGAGGCCGAGGACGCTGCCGAGGCGACGGACGAGGTCGCTCCCGAGGCCGCTGCCGAGGTCGACGGCGAGGCCGGTGCCGAGGAGGTTGTGGCCGAGAAGGCCGGGACCGAGGAGTCGGCGGACCTGGCTGACGCCGAGGCGGCTGCCCTGCAGGCGCTGGCCGGTGGGCAGCGGGACGGGCTGGGAGAGAAGGCCCCGGCTCCGGCGACCGCTCCTGCGGAGGAGGCCGACGAGGCCGCCACGGCGCCCGCGGCCGCTGAGGCAGAGGCCGAGGTCGAGGCCGAGGTCAAGCCTGAGGTCGAGACCGAGACCGCGACCGAGGCCAAGGCTGAGACCGAGACCGAGGTCGAGGCCGAGGCCGAGATCAAGCCTGAGGTCGAGGCCGACGCCGAGGTCGAGGCGGAGACGCCGTCGGACACGGGTGTCGTGGCCGAGGAGCCGGCGACGGAGCAGGCCGACGAGGAGGCCCAGGCCGCGGTGGTCACCCTCCCGGCGCCCTCCCCGGCGGCCGACGACCTGATGGCGGCCGCGACCGCCGCCCTGGCCGAGGCCGTGGACGAGACCCCGGCGGAGACGGAACCGGAGGCCGACCCGGCCGCCGAGGTCGTTGAGGCCGTTGAGGTCGAGGAGCCCGCCGCCGAGGTCGTGGCCGAGGAGCCGGTCGCTGAGGTTGCGGCCGAGGCTGAGACCGTGGTCGAGGTCGCGCCGGTGGCCGAGACCGAGCCTGAGCCCGTCGTGACGGAGCCCGAGGTGACGGAGCCCGCCGTCGAGGAGCCGACCGCCGAGGTCATCGACGTCGTCGAGGCTGAGGCGAACGTGGTGGAGGAGCCCGCCGCCGAGACCGATGCGCCGGCGATCGAGACTGCCGAGAGTGCCGCCGAGGTCGCGGCCGAGGCTGAGGTCGAGGTCGAGCCGGTGGCTGTCGCGGTGGAGCCCACCGTCGACGAGCCGGCCGTGGAGGTGGACGAGCCTGCCGTTGAGGCCGAGGCCGAGGCCGAGGCCGAGACGGCTGAGGCCGTGGTCGCCGAGGCGGCTGCCGAGCCCGAGCCGGTCACCGAGCCCGAGCCCGCCGTTGAGGTCGCGGCCGAGCCCGAGCCCGAGGCTGTTGCCGTGGAGGCGGCGGAGCCGGTGGTCGAGGCCGAGGAGCCTGCCGTCGCGCCCGAGCCCGAGCCGGCCGTTGAGGTCGCGGCCGAGCCCGAGCCCGTCGCCGCTGCCGAAGCCCCCGCCGCCGAGCCGGAGGCCGACGTCCGTCCCGTGAAGCCGGACTTCACGCCCGGTCGCCCCGTGACCGCCTACTCCGCCGACGAGCTGCTCGCCGTCGTGCGGTGGGTGGACGGCGACGGCGTCGAGCGGACCGACGAGGAACTGCTGCGGGCGGCCATGAAGGAGCTGGGCTTCGCCCGCCTCGGTCCCCGGATCAAGGAGGCGCTGGGCGCCGCCGTCACCGCCGCGCGCGGCTGACGAAACAAGCCGGCAAGGCCACACGGCCACACGGCCGCAGGGCCCGGGACGCGAACACGCGTCCCGGGCCCTGTCACGTTCCGGGGCACCCGCCCTCAGTCGGCGCTTTCCTCCCGCCCTCGCTCGACCCTCGTACCCCGGTGTCACCGGCGGCCGTCGGTGAGTGGCGGTCGTCCTACGAGGCGCCCGCTCCGCCGCCCGGACCGTACGGGTGGTCGAGGGCCTGCCGCAGCACGGCGGGGGCGGTCACCAGCGAGGGGCCGTACCAGGTCAGGTGCCGTCCGCTGACCAGCGCCGCCGGCGTGCCCGGGAACGCCTCCGGGCCGTCCTCGGCGGTGAAGCGGTACGGCTCGTCCGGCAGGACGACCAACTCGGGTCGGCAGGCGAGCAGTTCGGGCAGCGGAACGGCCGGGTAGCGCTCGGGGTGGTCGGCGTGGACGAGCCGCAGGCCCAGGCGGCGCAGCAGGTCCCCGGCGAAGGTGTCGCGGCCGAGGACCATCCACGGGCGGCGCCAGATCGGCACGACGGTCCGCGGGCCGTCGCCCAGCGCGGGAGTTCCGCCGCTCCCGACCGGGGCCCAGGCCGCCTCCGCCTCGTCCAGCCAGGGCGGCCTGGGCAGTCCGCAGGCGGTGGTCAGCAGCCGGTGCAGGGAGCTGAGGGCGTCGTCCAGGGTGCGGATGTCGGTGACCCAGACCGGGACGCCGGCCGCCCGCAGCGCGTCCAGGTCGGGGCGCCGGTTCTCCTCGTCGTTGGCGAGGACGAGGTCCGGTGCGAGCGCGAGGATGCGCGGGACGTCCGGGTTCTTGGTGCCGCCGATCCGGGTGACGGACAGGTCGGCGGGGTGGCTGCACCAGTCGGTGGCGCCGACCAGCAGTCCGGGCGCGGTGGCGGCGACCGCCTCGGTCAGCGAGGGCACCAGCGAGACCACCCGGCGGGGCGGACGCGGCCCGAGCCGGACGGGGAGGTCGAGGTCGTCGCGCGGGACGGTGGGGGCGGCCATCCGGCCAGCCTACGTCCGGCTCCGGGGCGAGGGGGCGCGCCGACGACGACCGGTCGCGAATCGCGGGGAACCCATCGGCCCGGCCGCCCGACTACCTGGTCCGGGTCCGCAGTACGGGCCTTCGGCACGACCAGCCACGACCCACCCACGACCACCCACGACAAGCACCGAGCACGGTCACCAGCGCGGTCACCAGCACCGTCACCGAGCACGGTCACCGACCAGGAGAGAGTTGTCATGCGCCCTCGCGTCGCCTGCGGAATCGCAGCCGCCGTCGCCCTGTTCGCCACGGCCTGCGGAAGCGGGACCGGGGGCGGGCCGAGCGCCTCCGTCACCGTCCGGGACGACCCGGGCGGTGGCTTCCCCGTCAAGGTCGCCGACTGCGCGGGCAAGGAGACCAGCATCGCCAAGGCGCCCGCCAGGATCGTCACCAGCAACGCCGCCGGCCTGGAGCTGATGCTCCAACTCGGCGCGGGCGAACGGGTTATCGGCACCGGCTTCCCGCCCGGCAAGGGCACCCTGCCCGCCGCCGTCGCCGAGCAGGGCGCCAAGGTGCCGGTGCTCGGGGACAAGGGCATACCCAAGGAGAAGCTGCTCGGCTCCGGCGCCGACCTCTACGTGGACACCTTCGGCGCGATGCCGATGATGGGCGGTGGCGCCACCGGGCCGAGCGAGGAGGAGTACGCGGCGGCCGGCATCCAGCACGTGTACCTGCTCTCCACCGCCTGCGCCGGGACGCCGAAGGCCGCCAAGGCGCCGCGCACCGACCTCGCCGGGATCGAGGAGGACGTCCGCCGGCTGGGCGCCGTGACCGGCACCGCCGCGCGGGCGGAGGAACTGGTCGCCGGGATGGAGAAGCAGCTCGGCGAGGTCCGCACCGCGCTCGCCGCCGTGCCGGAGGGGCAGCGGCCGAGCTACTTCGTCTTCGACTTCGACGCCGGTACCAAGCAGCCGGTGGCGGTCTGCGGCCGGCAGGTCGCCAACGCCGTGATCACCCAGGCCGGGGCTCGCAACGTGTTCGCCGACTGCGACGCCGACTTCAAGCCCGGCTCCTGGGAGGACGTGGTCGCCAAGAACCCCGACTGGATCCAGCTGGCCGTGCGCAACCGGGGCAGCGAGGAGGCCACCCGCAAGGCCTTCGACGAGGCCGAGGCCTTCCTGAAGGGCTTCCCCGCGACCCAGGGCCTGAAGGCCGTCCAGGAGGGGCACTTCGTCCGGCTCGGCTCCGAGGTGACCACCATCGCGGGGGTGCGCAACGCCGAGGCCGTCCGGCAGATCGCCGTCACCGTCCACCCGGACCTCGTCAAGAGCCCGGACCCCGCGAAGAGCCCCGCCCCCGTCAAGAGCGGGCAGTAGCCGGTGACGTCGGCCATCGCTCGCAACGAGCGCGGCGAAGCCCGCCCGGCCCGCACCCTGCGGGCCGGGCCGCTGGCCGCCGCCCTCGCCGTCGCCCTGGTGCTCGCGCTGACCGTCGCCGTCTCGCTCGGCTCGGTGGACGTCCCGCCCGGCGAGGTCTGGTCGGTGGTCGCCCGCCGGCTCACCGGCCGGGCCCCCGAACCCGGCACCCGCGACCTCATCGTCTGGCAACTGCGCGTCCCGCGCGCCCTGTTGGCGGCCGTGGTGGGCGCCGGACTCGGCCTGGTCGGCACCGCCGTGCAGGCCCTGGTCCGCAACCCGCTCGCCGACCCCTACCTGCTCGGCATCTCCTCCGGCGCCTCGCTGGGTGCGGTCGCCGCCATCGTCCTCGGCACCACCCTCGGGCTCCAGCTCTCCTTCGGCAGCGCGCTCGGCCTCACCGTCTCCCTGGCGGCGTTCGCCGGCGCGCTCGCCGCGTTCTCGCTGGTCTGGCTGATGGCCCGGCGCGGTGGCGGCTTCTCGCCGCTGCGGCTGGTCCTCGCGGGCATCGGCATCGCCCAGTTCCTCGGCGGCATCACCAGCTACCTGGTCCTGCAGACCCGCGACGAGCAGCAGACCAGGGGCGTGCTGTTCTGGCTGATGGGCAGCCTCGGCGGCGCCGTGTGGGCCCAACTCGCCGTCCCCGCCGTCGCCGTGGCGCTCGGACTGGCCCTGCTCCAGGCCCGCGCCCGGGGGCTCAACGCGATGCTGATGGGCGACGAGACGGCCGCCGGGCTCGGCGTGGACGTCACCCGGCTGCGCCGCGAGGTCTTCGTGGTCACCAGCGTGCTCACCGGGGTGCTGGTCGCCGTCTCCGGGGCGATCGGCTTCGTCGGGCTGATGGTGCCGCACGTGTGCCGGCTGCTGGTCGGCGGCGACCACCGGCGGCTGCTGCCGCTGTCCGCGCTCACCGGGGCGCTGCTGCTGGTCGTCGTCGACACGGTGGCCCGCACCGCCCTGGACGGCCAGGAACTGCCGATCGGCGTGGTCACCGCCGTCCTCGGCGCCCCCACCCTGCTCTACCTGCTGGATCGACGACTGGAGCGCAGTTGAGGATCGCCGTCGAGGACCTGAGCGTCGCCCTGGCCGGCCGGACGGTGCTGGCCGGGGCCAACCTGATCGCCGAGGAGGGGGAGATCGCCGGACTGGTCGGACCCAACGGCAGTGGCAAGTCCAGCCTGCTGCGCACCGTCTACCGGCACCTGCGGCCCAGCGCCGGCCGGGTGCTGCTGGCCGGGCGGGACCTCGCGGAGCTGCGGCCCGCGCAGTCCGCCCGGCACATCGGTGCACTGCCCCAGGAGCGCGGCGGGGACTTCGAGTTGAGCGTCCGCGAGGTGGTCGCGATGGGCCGCACCCCGTACAAGCGGGCCTTCGCGGCCGACGACGCCGAGGACCACCGGATCACCTCCGAGGCGCTGACCAGGGTCGGCATGGCCGAGGCCGTCGACCGACGGTTCGCCCAGCTCTCCGGCGGTGAACGGCAACGGGTGCTGCTGGCCCGGGCGCTCGCCCAGCAGCCGGACGTCCTGGTGCTGGACGAGCCGACCAACCACCTGGACGTCCGGCACCAGGTGGAGCTGCTCGCCCTGCTCCGGGAGCAGCGCCGCACCACCCTGGTCGCCCTGCACGACCTCAACGCCGCCGCCTCGGTCTGCGACCGGCTGCACGTCCTGCACGGCGGCGCCCTGGTGGCCTCCGGGACACCGCGCGAGGTGCTGACCGCCGAGCTGCTGGCCGAGGTCTTCGGCGTACGGGCGGCAGTGGTCGAACACCCCCTCACCGGCGATCCGTTGATCGCCTTCGACCACCGGTCCCCGGCAGCGGCGCAGGCGGCCGTGCCGGGGCGGTAGCCCGTACCGGCGCTCCTGCTAGTGGCACTCGTAGTGGCTCGGCCGACCGTCCCGCAGGACCAGCCGGCCGAGCCGCGCGGCCTCCGCGCTGCGCAGCAACTCGCGCTCGCCGCCGGCGCGGTGGAGCACCGCGGAGTGCCAGGGCGTGATCCAGGCGTCGGCCGCCGCCAGCAGCCGGATGCCGAACTTGGACGCCCCGGCCGGCTGCGGGTGGATGGAGAGCCGGACGGCGCGCGGGTGGTGCTCGGCGATCAACTCGCCCCAGGCGCGGCTGCGCTGGATCACGCCGTAGGCGCGGCGGCGGCACTCCCGCTGGAGGGCGGAGCGGGTGCCGGTGAAGCCGACGGTGTCCTCGGTGAGGAAGCGGGTGATGCCCCGGTAGAGCCGCAGGGTCTCCTCCTCGGTCAGCACCTGTTCGCGCAACTCCTCGACGCTCGGCGCGTACCGGGCGTGCACCCGGGCGCGCTTCTCGTCGTACGGGAGGTCGCCGAGGACGGCCCGCAGGTCGAAGGTGTCGAGGCGGGTCAGGCCCTCGCGGGCGATCATGGCGGTCAGGGCGTCCGAGTAGGCGTCTATGTGGTCGTCCGGGACGTCGATCAGGTCGCCGAAGATGTGCCCGTCCGAGCAGATCAGGATCCGGGCGCCGGGCGCGTACAGACGGCCGATCTCGGCGCACAGCCCGTCGAGGAAGGTCAGTGACAGCCGTTCGCCCTCGTCCGGCAGGTGACCGAGCACCTTCGCGGGGTTCGGCGACTTGCAGGGGAAGCCGGGCAGGGTCAGGACGATCGGTTCGCCGGCGGTGATGAAGTCCGCCAACTGGGCCAGCTGGAGCGGGAAGTGCTCCGGGCGGGCGTCGAGCTCCGGGTCCGCGGCCCGGCGGTGCGGCAGCAGCAGGCCGAGGACGCGGGCGGCGAGCCGCTCGGCCGAGGGGCGGTCCGAGGGGCGGTCCGCGGGGTCGGTGGCGGTGGAGACGGCGGTGGCAGGGGTGATGGCGGCAGGGGCGGTGCCGACGGGCGGCATGGGGGTCCTCCACGGAAGGTGGTGCGGTGCGGCTTCGGGCGTCAGGTGTCGGGCTCCGGGCGGTCGGAGCCGGGGCGTGTGATCGGGGGCGCGATGTGCCCCGGGGGTGCGAGGCGCCCGGGGGTCAGCGGCGCTGGTCGTAGGCGACCGGCAGCCGGTTCACTCCGCGCGCCAGGACGGCGGGAACCCAGGCCAGGTCCGCCAGACCGTCGCCGGGCGCCTCGGCCGGGCGCAGGCCGGGCAGCCGGGTGAGCAGGGTGGCGAGGGCGACCTGGAGCTCGGCCCGGGCGAGTGCGGCGCCGGGGCAGTAGTGGATGCCGTGGCCGAAGGCCAGGTGGGCGTTGGGGGTGCGGTCCAGGTCGAGGCGGTCGGGATCGGGGAACTGCTCGCCGTCGCGGTTGGCGGCGCAGAGCGAGACGATCACGGAGTCGCCGGCCGGGACGACGGTGCCGAACAGGTCGCTGTCCTCGGCGAAGAACCGCCAGGTGGTGAGCTCGAACGCGGCGTCGTGGCGCAGCAGTTCCTCCACCGCCCGGGCGAGTCGGTCGGGCTCGTCGACGCCCTCGCGCAGCCGGGCGAGCTGCTCGGGGTGGCGCAGCAGGGTGACCAGCATGGTGGTGATCTGGTTGGTGACCGGCTCCTGCCCGGCGACCAGCAGCTGGAAGACCATCGAGTCGAGCTCCGCGCGGCTCAACTCGCCGGCGTCATGGGCGTGGACGAGCCGGCCCAGCAGGTCCTCCCGGGCCACCCAGCCGGGCTCCCCGCAGTCGACGCGCTTGCGGGCGACGACATCGGCGATGTACGTCTGGAGGCCGCGCAGCCGTGCCTCGTACGCCGGTCGGCCGGGGTCCTGCGGGCCGACCGGCTGGACCACCTTGCCCCAGTCCCGGTCGAAGCGCTCGGCCAACTCGGGCGGCAGGCCGATGACTTCGGCGAGCACCCGGAAGGGGTAGTGGGCCGCGAAGCCCGCCACCAGGTCCGCGCCGCCGGACTGCGGCAGTTCGTCCACCAGCGCGTCGGCCAGCTCCTGGAACCGGGGGCGAAGCGACTCCACCCGGCGCGGGGCGAAGGCGTCGAGCACGAGCCGGCGCATCGAGGTGTGCTTGGGCGGGTCCTGGTGGAGCAGATGGACCTGGAGCTGCGAGTGCTGCGGCTCGGGCATGATCGACGCGAGGCGGCGCCAATTATCGTTGCCCAGGCTGTGGTTCTTGCCAAGGCGGGGGTCGTTGAGGGCCGCGTGGGCGGCCCGGTGGCCGGTGACCAGCCAGGCGTGGATGCCGCTCGGGAACTCCACCCGGTGCACCGGCCCGGCCTCGCGCATCCGTCGGTAGAGCGGGTACGGGTCGCGCTTGTACGCCGGGCCGTACAGCGGGACGGGGGAGGGGAGCCGGTCGTACCCGTACGGGCAGCGCGGGGCTTCGTCGTCGGCGGTGGCGGCCGGGGCGGTGGCCGTGTCGGTGATCGAGTCGGTAATCGAGGCGAGGCTCGTGTCGGTCATCTGGGGGGTCCTTCGATGCGGGGCGATGCGGGCCGATGCGGTGTGTTGGGGCGTGTTGTGGATGCGGGGCGGAGCGGGGGCGGATGCGGGGCGGGCGGTGCGGGGTGCTCAGGCCTCGGGGCGGCGGTGCGGGGCGAGCAGGGCGACGGCAGTGGCCGCGACCATGGCGGCCAGGGCGATCCCGGCGCGCGTCCCGGTGGTGTCGTGGGGCGCGGCGAGCGCGGCGGCGGTGCCGAGGGCCGGGCCGAGCGCGAAGCCGAGGCTGCGGGCGAGTTGGACGGCGGAGCCGGCGGTGGCGAGCTTCCCGGGCGGGGAGGCGGACATCACCAGGGCCTGGGTGGGGCCGCCGTTGAGGCCCATCCCGGCGCCGGCGAGGGCGAGTCGCGCGGCGATGTCGAGGGCGGACCAGCTCGGGTCCAGCGGGGCGAGCAGGGCCAGGCCGAGGGCGGTGACGGCGGCACCGGTGAGCGCGGTCGGGCGGGCGCCCCAGCGGTCGGCCAGCCGGCCGCCGACCCGGCCGGCCAGCACCATGCCGAGCGGGAACGCCAGCATGGTGAGTGCGGTGGCGGTGGCGCTCTCGCCCCGGGGTCCGCGCAGGTGCTGGGCGAGCAGGTAGTGGCAGGCCGCGAATCCGGCGGCGAGGGCCAGCACCGAGGCGTTGGCGCCGGCGGTCCCGGCGGCCCGAAGTACCTCGGCCACCGGCCGGCCGCCCGGGCGGCGAAGCCAGAGCAGCACCAGCGGTACGGCGGGCAGGGCGAGCAGCAGCCACAGCGGCGTCCGCGGGGCCAGGGTGAGCCCGAGCAGGGTGGCGGCCACGGCGGCGCCGATCAGCGCGGCGTCGCCGAGCGAGGACCGGTCGGGCGGTCGCAGCCCGCCGCGGCGCGGGGCGTGGCGCCGCACGATCAGGACGGCGGCCAGGCAGACCGGCAGCTTGACGAGGAAGATCGCCCGCCAGCCCAGGTGGTCGAGCAGCAGCCCGCCGAGCACCGGCCCGGTGACGGCGCCGAGCGGACCGAGCGTCGCGGGCACGCTCATCGCCCGGCCGCGCAGCTCGGGCCGGACGGAGGTGGCGGCGAGCACCGGCATCAGGACG
Source organism: Kitasatospora sp. NPDC127116 (assembly GCF_042677365.1). Classification (NCBI taxonomy): domain Bacteria; kingdom Bacillati; phylum Actinomycetota; class Actinomycetes; order Kitasatosporales; family Streptomycetaceae; genus Kitasatospora; species Kitasatospora sp. NPDC127116. The sequence continues at coordinate 84,024 of NZ_JBHXTL010000004.1, read as the reverse complement.
AAGAGCACGGCCCCGAAGGCGCCCTGGAACAGCCGTGCCGCGATCAGCCACCCGGCCCACGGGGCGCAGGCCGCCAGCACGCTGCACAGGGCGAAGCAGCCGACGGCGAGCAGCAGGGCCGAGCGGGTGCCGACCTGGTCCAGCCATCGCCCGGCGGGCAACAGCAGGGCGACGAGCGGAAGTTGGTACCCGAGGGCGGCCCACTGGGCGACCCCGGGGGAGACGTGCAGGCCGGCCGAGATGTCGGTGAGCGCGAGGTTGACCACGTTCATGTCGAGCATCGCGACGAAGGACAGCAGGCCGGCGGCCACCACCAGGCTCCAGCGGTCCACCGGCTCGTGCTGATGGTTCGTCAGATTTTGGGTGGTCGGGGGTGGTTGCACTGTCATGAAGTCCCTCCGTCTCCCGTGCTGCCGGATCGGACGCCGCCTCGGCGGCGGGGTCCGGTACAGCAGTCGGTGGCGCAGGGGCTCCGGTTCCGAACACCTGGGGGATTTCTTGCGGAGGTGCGGCGCGGGTGACAACTTTCAGCGAACAGATGACAGATTTCGAAATCTGTCATCTGTTCGCTGTCGGTTGTTCGCCGTCGGCTGTCGATCGTTCGCCGCTCGCTCGCTCGCCCGCCGACGGCCCGTCGTCCTCCCGCCGCTCAGCAGGCGGTCGCGAGCTCCCCGGCCTCGGCGGCGCGCAGGCGGGCCACCAGTTCCTCCCGGGCGCGGGCGACTCGCGAACGGACCGTTCCGACGGGGCAGCCGGCGACCTCGGCCGCCTCGGCATAGCTCAGGCCGACCACCTGCGTCAGCACGAAGGCCTCCCGCCGCTGGGCGGGCACCCGGTCGAGCAGATCGCCGAGCGCGATGCCGTCCTCGAACCCGGCCGTCGGTGTGCCGCCCTGCCGCTCCGCCGCCTCCTGCCAGTCCGGCAGTGCCGCGCAGCGCGGCCGGGCGGCGGCCATCCGGTACCGGTCGATCACCGTGCGCCGGGCGATCGACAGCAGCCAGGTCCGGGCCGAGGAGCGCCCCGCGAACGCGGGCAGGCCGCGCAGGGCGCGCAGGAACGTCTCCTGGGCGAGGTCGTCGGCGGACTGCACGTCGGTCAGGTGGGCGACGAAGCGCCAGACGTCCCGCTGGGTCGCCCGGACGAAGGCCTCGACGTCGGCCGCCCGTCCGGAGCGGGCGGTCAGTGCCAGCGCGGTGAGCTGATCGTCATCCACGGTGGCCCCCCACCCGGCCGGTCCCGGCATCATGGCCGTGCGGGACGATGGTCATATGAGATGCGTGCAGTTTCGGACAGCTTTGTCCGCCCGGCTCGACGGCGAACCGAGCGGCCTGCCGGAGGTGCGGCTGGACAAGCACGTCGCGCGCTGCCACGGCTGCCGGGAGTGGCTGGCCCGGGCCGAACAGCTGCGCGCTCGGGTTCGGGCGGGCGCTGCCGACGGGCCCTCGCCCGAGTGGTCGGCCCGGCTGCTGGCCGGCCTCGGCGAGGACCGGCCGGGAGATCGTGCTCCGAACGGTCCGCAGGCCGTCGAGCGGTAGGCGCGGCCAGGGCGCCCGGAGGGGCGGGAACGGCAGGACGGGGGCGCCGGCCGGAGCCGGTGCGCCGTCGAAGTGAGGCATGGGAAGGTCCCGAGGGGAAGGCGGGGACGGCACCGCGCAGCGCGGCACCGTCGGCGTCCGGGGGCAGCCGCGCGGCACGCCGGCCCTGAGGGGGCGCGGCGGCGGACGCGGGCCCGCGCCCTGGCGGTACGACGGCACAAGGGCTTGGCCGTACGGCAGGGCGACCTGCCCGTCGCGAGAGTCCCGACGGCCGGGAGGCGGCCGGGGTGAGAAAGGGTGCGGCGGGCGCGTCAGCAGGCGAGGGCGAACGCCGGCGGCCCACGCCGGACCACGGCATGCGTGAGCAGCACCGACCGGGGCGGCCGGGCCCGGTCGTCGACCGGGCGGGGCGGCGCCGGGGCCCGGTGGCCGAAGGGGCGCGCGAACAGTGCCAGCAGCGGGAGCAGCAGGGCCCCCGCGACCACCGCGCCGAGCGCGCCGAGCAGCTCGAAGAGCCGGACCAGTGCCGCGTCGCCGCGCCAGAGCAGGAGCGCACACGCCAGCGCGGCGAGCACGTGGGCGGCGGTCATCCCCGGCGACATGCCGTGGGACATCCCGTGCGCCATGTCGTGCGCCGGTCCCTGCGTCGAACCGCCGACCAGAACCTGCGCCGCGTCGTACGACCCGTCACCGTGGAACGTTCCGTCCGGCATCGTGTGCGGCCCTGCGGGCATGCCGGTCGTGCCTGCCATCCCGGTCGTCCCGGACAGGTCGGGGTGCACGGCCGTCGGGCCCGACGCCCCGTGGTGCGTTCCCGCCATCGGCCGCAGGCTGCCGGTGAGCGGCGGGACGTCCGGGTCGATTCCGGCCATCCGTGCCAGCTCGACCGGGGAGAGCCCGCCGGGCGCCCGGTCCGGGTTGCAGAGCAGGAGGGCGGCCCAGTCCGTGGCGGCGAGTCGGTCGAGGCCGCCGCCCCCTCGGGAAAGCGCCCCGGCCTGTTCGAACAGCTGGTGCAGCGCGGTCTGCGCCACGACCATCCAGAGGCTGATCACCCCGAGTCCGCGCCGCTTTCCGGCGAGCAGCCAGGTCAGCCCGAGGACCGCCCCGAACCCACCGGCCAGCACCCTCGGCGAGACCCCGGGCCCGGCCATGGCGACGTGCGCGGTGGCGGCCATCGCTACGCACAGCGCGGCGAAGACCACGGCGCGCAGCAGGCGGATCCGGTCGGTCATCACGATGGCACTCATCGTCGCACCCGCCCTGCCCGGCCCGTACCGCACCCTCCGGTCATGGCCGGTTCTGTGCCGTGAGACCATGCCCGGCCGCCCGCCCCGCGGCCCGCCGGACCGCCGCCCGGACCGCCGCCCAACCCGGCCCATCGGCCCGGCGCGCCGGACCGAGCCATCACTCGTACGACCATCGGGGCGGTTTGACAGCGCGCATTCCATACTCACTTAATGTGCAGCACCCAGTACGGTGCGTATCGGGACGACGTCGTTCAGAAGCAGGGAGGTCCGGCCTTGGAGACCCCGACGGATACCTCGGCGCCCATTGCCGACAGTGCCGAGTCCGCTGCCCCCACGGAGCCGACCGTCCCGCAGCAGGCGACGGCCCCGAGAGGGGCGGCTCCGACCGAGGCGGCTCCGACCGAGGCGGCTCCGGCCGAAGCCGAGGAACCCGCCGAGCCGACCGAAGCCGCCGAGCCGGCCGCAACCGCCGAACCTGCCGAATCCGCCGCACCCGCTGAGACGACCGAGTCTGCCGAGCGCGTTGAGCCAGCCGAACCTGCCGAGCGCGCCGAGGCCGCCGAGCAGAACGAGGCCGCCGAACCGGCCGAAGCCGCCGAACAGCCCGAGGCCGCTGCCCCCGGCGAACCCGCCGACCCCGCCGACCCCGCCGAGCGGACCGACTCGCCGGAGGCCGCCGACTCCGCCGACTCCGCCGACGGGTCCGCCCCCGCCGACTCGGCCGAGCCCTCCACTCCGCCCGGCTCCGCGGACGCGGCCGAGCCCCCGGCCCAGCCCGAGGCTCTTGCCGCGCCCGGGTCCACAGATCTCGCCGACGCCCGCTTCTGGCAGTTGCCGGCCCCCGCCCGTGCCGCCGCCTTCGCCGAGCTGCGCAGCCGCCCCGCCCCGGTGTTCTTCGGCGACCGCGCCTCCGGCCGGGGCTTCCACGCCCTGGTCCGCCACGCCGACGTGGTCGAGGCCAGCCGCACCCCCGCCGTCTTCCTCAGCGGTCCCGGCGTGACCACCCCCGTCCCGGCGCGCTGGGTCCGGCTGCTGTTCGGCGACTCGATGGTCAACCTGGACGATCCCCGTCACGCCCAGCTGCGCCGGATCGTCTCGCGGGCGTTCACCCCGCGGCTGCTCGACCGGGTCGAGGAGGACGTCCGGCGGATCAGCACCGAGCTGGTCGACCGGATCGAGCGGGAGCGGCCGGAGGACTTCGTGACCGCGGTCGCCGCCGAGCTCCCGTTCCAGGTGATCTGCACCATGATGGGCATCCCGGAGAGGTCGCGCCGCACCATCCTCGACCTGGTCAACCGCACCTCCGAGGACATCGGGGTGGCCCGACCGCTGCGCCGCCGCCTGCGGGTGCCCGGGCGCGGGCTGCGGGCGCTCGCCCGGATGCAGGGCATCGTCGCCGGGATCGGCCGCAGGCGCCGCCGCCGGCCGGAGGAGGACCTGATCTCCGCGCTGGTCACCGCCGACGTGGACGGCCGTCGGCTCACCGGGCGCGAGCTCGGCGCCTTCTTCAGCCTGCTGCTGGTCGCCGGGGTCGAGACCACCCGCAACGCGCTGGCCCACGGCCTGCACCTGCTGACCGTCCATCCCGAGCAGCGCGCCCTGCTGCTCGCCGACCTCGACGGGCTGCTCGGCGGCGCGGTGGACGAGATGGTCCGCCACTCCACGCCGATCATCCAGTTCAACCGGACCCTCGCCGTCGACCACGAACTGGGCGGATCCGGCGGGCCGCTGCTGCGCGCGGGCGAGAAGGTCGCGCTGTTCTACGGCTCGGCCAACCGCGACGAGGAGGTCTTCCCCGACCCGGACGCCTTCGACATCACGCGCACGCCCAACCCCCACCTCGGCTTCGGCGGCGGCGGTCCGCACTACTGCCTCGGCGCGCACCTGGCCCGGCAGGAGATGACGGCGCTGTTCCGCGAGCTGTTCACCCGCCTGCCCGAGGTGCGGTCGGTCGGCGAGCCGCAGCTCGTGCCGTCCAGCTTCGACCACCGGGTCCGCTCGCTGCGCTTCACCTTCTGAGCCCCGGGCGACCCCGACCCGTCCGTCAGGTCGGCCTGGACCTCCAGGCCGACCTGGACCTTCGGCTCGACCCGAATCCTCCGATCGATCCGACCCCCTGGGGCGGCCGGCGCTCCCGCACCCGGCTAGTCGGTCGCCTCCCAGACCGCGTGGTCGTGCGCGAACAGCACGCGGTGCGGCTCGTGCTCCGCCATCCGGTCGAGCCAGGCCCGGTACCCGGGCAGCGGTGCGGCCAGGCCCTCGCGCGCCGCCCGCCGGGCGAGCACCGCCTGCCCGTACTGGGAGGCGAAGTCGTACGCCTGCCCGGCCAGCAGGACCGGGCCGCCGCCCGGGCGGTCGATCAGCAGTGACTGGTGGCCCCCGGTGTGGCCGGGTGTGGGCAGCACCCGCACGCCCGGCCAGACCTCGGCCTCGCCGTCGAGCTCGCGGTACTCGGCGCCGGGGAAGTCGACCAGCGCGTCGATGGTGTACCCGCCGCGCCGGGCGGTGGCCAGCTCCTCCGCCTGGACCAGGACGGGGGTGCCGGCGAACAGCGGGTTGCCGCCGCAGTGGTCGAAGTGCAGGTGGCAGTTGACCACCAGGTCGATGTCGCCGACGGCGACCCCGGCCGCGGCGAGCGCCTCCGGCAGCGGGCGGCGGACCGGGCGGTAGTGCGCCTCGGTCTCCGGCTCGCCGCCACCGATCCCGGTGTCGAACAGCAGCAGCCCCTCCGGACGCCGGACCAGGTACGCGAGCACCGGCTCCACGCGCGGCTCCGGGCCGCCCGCCTCGGCGGCCGGCCGGACGAAGTACCCCAGGTCGAGACGGCGGATCACGCGCAATTCAGCCCCCATGTCGCGGTGCGTCGCTCTGCCCCGTACGGACGGTCGCACGGGCCCCCGGTTCGCACCCTACCCGCCGACCGGCAGCCCCCGGTCGGCCTTCACCTGCTTCATCGTCAGGTGCGAGTTGACCTGCGCGATGCCCGGCAGGCCGGAGAGCACGTCGGTGATGAAGCGTTCGTACGCGGCGATGTCGGCCACGGCGATCCGCAGCAGGTAGTCGGGCTCGCCGAACAGCCGGTGGGCCTCCACCACCTCCGGCAGTTCGGCCACCCGGCGTTCGAACTCGGCGACCGTCACCTGGTCCTCGTGACGCATGGTGATCGTCACGAAGGGCTGGAATCCGCGCCCGACCGCCGCGCCGTCCAGCACCGCCCGGTAGCCGCGGATCACGCCGTCCTGCTCCAGTTGGCGCACTCTGCGCAGGCAGGGGGAGGGGGTGAGGTCCACCCGGGAGGCCAGCTCGGTGTTGGTCAGGCGCCCGTCCTGCTGGAGCTCGCGGAGGATTCTGCGGTCGATTCGGTCCATGGCGCAACATTCTGCCAAAACGCGGCTCCGACCAGCGGGAAGTCGCCATCGCGTGCCAGCCCCGTCCGGCTACCTTCAGTGACCGCACCGGCCGCCGGGCCTTCCCGGCCTACTTCCGGCGCACTCCGGCCGACTGCCGGGAGGCCTCCGGTCGATCGCCGGAACAACCCCGGTCGATCGCCGGGGCACCTCCCGGCCGACCCGCCGGGCCCACACCGCGACGAGCACGACAGGCCACGCCACGCCCATGGACACCCACGCCCTCCTCCTCTTCCTCGGAGTCGACCTGCTGCTGGTCTGCACCCCGGGCCCCGACTGGCTCTACATCGCCGCCCGAGGCCTCGGCCAGGGACGCCGCGCCGCGCTGATCGCGGTCGGCGGGGTCTGCGCCGGGTACGCCGTCCACACCCTGCTCTCCAGCGCCGGCCTGGCCGCCGCGCTGCGCGCCGTCCCGGCCGCCCTGCCGGTGTTGCGCCTCACCGGCGCCGCCTACCTGCTGGTGCTGGCCGTCATGATGCTGCTGGCGCTGCGCAAGGGCGGGGGCGCCGCCGCCCTGGCCGCGCCCAAGCCGCAGCCCACCGCGACGGTGCTGCGCCAGAGCATGCTGACCGCGCTGCTCAACCCCAAGGGCCTGCTGCTCTACCTCTCCCTGGTGCCGCAGTTCGTCGATCCGGGCGCCGCACTGCCGGTCGGCGGGCAGGTGCTCGCGCTCGGCTCGCTCAACGTGCTGGCCTGCGCGGTGGTGTACGGGCTGGTCGCGCACGCCAGTGGACGGCTCGGCGGCCGGTTCGGCGGCACCCCGCAGGCGGCCCGCCGGATGACCGTGGTCTCGGCGGTCCTGCTGATGTTGGTGGCGGGCGTCACGGCGACCGCCTGAAAACCGGAGCACAATGCGGGGCATGACCGATCGTCCGCTGCCAACAGGAACCACCGGACCCACTGGACCCACTGGAACCATGGGATCCACCAGACCCACGGAACCCACAGGGCCCACGGAACCCACGGGAACCACCGGAACCCCCGGTGCCGTCGACGGCCCCACGGCCCATGCCTGGGAGGCTCTCGGCGGACCGCCCGAACTGCTGGAACGGGTGACCTTCCACGGGCCGGACGACGTCCTGCCCTCCGGTCTGCCGGTGCGCCGGCTCGCCCGTGCGACCGTGGCGGTCTGCTCGCTGGCCGCCGCCGAGCTCGCCGCCCACCGCGGCGGCGCGGCGGTCCCGGCCGTCCCCGCGGTCCGGGTCGACCAGGGCGCGGTCGCCACCGCCTTCGTCAGCGAGCGGCATCTCACGGTCGACGGCCGTACGCCCGTCACCTTCGCCCCGCATTCCGGCTTCTGGCGCACCGCCGACGGCTGGGTGCGCACCCACGCCAACTACCCGCACCACCGCACCCGGCTGCTCTCCGCGCTCGGCCTCGCCGCCGATGCCGGGCCCGAGCAACTCGCCGAGACGCTCGGCGGACTGCCGGCCGAGCGGATCCAGGAGCGCGCGTACGAGGCGGGAGCGCTCGCGGTTGCCGTCGCGCCAGTGAGCCCGACCGTGCACCCCCTCGTGGAGCACCGGGACATCGGTGCCGCTGCCAGGACCGCGCCGGTCCGTCCGCTCGGCGAGGCCCCCGTGGACCGGCCCGCCGCCGGGGTTCGGGTCCTCGACCTCACCCGGGTGATCGCCGGGCCGGTCGCCACCCGCACCCTCGCCCTGCTCGGTGCCGACGTCCTGCGCGTCGACTCGCCCCGCCTGCCGGAGGCCGACGACGCCCACGCCGACACCGGCTTCGGCAAGCGCTCAACCAGGCTCGACCTCGCCGTGCCGGCCGACCGTGAGGTCTTCGAGGAGCTGCTCGCCACCGCCGACGTCGTCGTCACGGCCTACCGCCCCGGCGCCCTCGACGCCCACGGCCTCGGCCCCGACGCGCTGTTCGCCCGCCGCCCGGACCTGATCCTCGTCCAGCTCTGCGCCTGGGGCTGGACCGGCCCCTGGGCCGGACGGCGCGGCTTCGACAGCCTGGTCCAGGCGGGCGTCGGCATTGCCGCCCACGAGTCCGCCGCCGCTTCCGCTTCCGCCGCCGCCTCGGACTCAGCATCCGGCTCCGGCTCGGGGCACGAGGCCACCCCCGGCGGCCGTCCCGGCGTGCTGCCCGCCCAGGCCCTCGACCACGGCACCGGCTACCTCATCGCCGCCGCCGTCCTGCGCGCCCTCACCGACCAGCGCACCCGCCGCCCCGGCGGCCGCCACCTGCGCTTCTCCCTCGCCGGCACGGCCTCCTGGCTGCTGCACGGCATCGAACCGGAAACCCCGCAGGGGGCCTCGCCCGAGCCGTACGACCCCTCCCGCTGGCTGGTCGAGACCGACTCCGCGTACGGGCGGCTGCGCCACGCCCTGCCGCCGATCGGGTACGAGGGGGCGCCCGCCGACTGGTCGCGCCCGCCGGGGCGCTGGGGGACGGACGAACCGGTCTGGCTCTGACGGCCCCGGGCGAGCGCTGTCCGAGGCGTCTGACAGCATCGCCGTCATGACCGCACACGCCACCGACTACACCTGGTTCGAGGACCGCTACCCCGACCTGGGCGAGGCCTACTGCCTCACCCAGGTCCAGGGCCTCGCGGCCGACGAGCTGCTGCGCCGCTTCGACGCGCTGCCGGCGAGCGACGCCGTCGGCCTGACGGCGGTTATGGCCCGCTGGGACGCCTACCAGGACGGAGCGGACGAGGACGACGAGGAGGAGTACGAGGAGGAAGAGGAAGGAGCCGGCGGGGACGAGGGGGACGGGGCGCTGTTCGACCCTGCCGAGGACCGGCTGCTCGTCGCGGTCACCGAACTCGACGGCTGGGCCCTCGCGATCGAGCCGAACGGCTACCTCGGCACCCTGGACACGGTGATCCCGCGGCTCGGCGAGGGCACCCGGCTGGTCTCGCACTTCCGCAACGTCAACGCCGTGGACCACTTCCACTGGTGGGAACACGGCGTCCGGCGGCTGCACTTCGAGCCGCTCTTCCCCGGCCAGCGGGACGGCTCGGACGCCGAAGCCCGCGGCATCCCCGAGTTGCTGACCGCCTGTGGTTTCGACCTGGAGACGGAGGAGTACGCGCAGCACACCGAGGCCGCGTTCGCACTCGCCGAGCGGCTGACCGACGTCCGGCTCACCCCGGAGCGACTGGACGCCGCCACCTTCCGGATCGGCTACGCCCCGCGCCCGTGACGCCTCGCGCCCGCGACACCCCGTGCCCATGACGGGCCCCGCCCGTGCCGCGCCCGTGCCGCGCCCGCGCCCCCGCCCAGCCGTGGGGGCGGGCCCCCGCCGGGCACCGGCCCAACGCCCCCGCCGGAGGTGAGACCCCCCCGGGGGTAATCTTGGGCCCGCCCCGGGCCAGGGTAGCCCGCACGATCTCGACCAGGCCCAGGATCACCAGCCAGCAACCGGCCAGTACGGCCAGCGCGGTGATCGACCCGACCGGCCACACCATCAGCAGTACGCCGGCCAGGGTGTTGGCCGCGCCCGCGAAGGCCTGCCAGCCGCGGGCGGGCATCAGCGGGTCGGAGATCGCGGCGGCGAGCTGGGTGATGCCGCGGAACAGCCAGCCGATCCCGATCCAGATCGCGAGCAGCAGCAGCGACTGCGCCGCGCTGCGGAAGCAGAGCAGGCCCAGCAGGACGCAGATCGCACCGCTGATGAAGGCCAGCACCCGCAGCGCCGCGGTGGAGTGGGTGCCGAACGCGGCGATCAGCTGCACGATGCCGATCACCAGCAGGTAGAGGCCGAACAGCACGCCCACCACCAGGAGCGTCTCCTCGGGCCAGGCGAAGACCACGATCCCGAGGGCGAGCGAGGCGAGTCCGGCGACCAGCAGGACCTGCCAGGCGGCCTTGGCGAGCAGTCCGAGCGGGCCCTGGACCGGGCTGCCGTCGGGGGTGATGATCGGAGGGGCCACGGTGGCGTACTCCTCGGGCTGACGCCGGGCGACGGGTGACCGGGTCCTGCCTGGTCGTGTGACGCAGGACGGGTGAGGTCGGATCGGCCGGCTGACGGGCAGGGAACGAACCCCAGCATCTCCGCGCCACGGCCGGACCGCGCGTCGGATACGGCCGTTCGGGGGATCCGTCGCGGTCGCCGGAACGTCACCCTCCGGACACTTCCCGTCGATATCATCCGGCGGTATGACTTCTGAAGGGTGGGGGACCCCTCCGGTCGAGCCGATCAGCCAGCACTACATCGTCTGCGGGGGCAATGCGCTGGCCCATCGCCTGATCCTGGAACTCGTCGAGCACTACGAGGTCCCGGTCGTCGTCCTGGTCGCCGACCGGACCCGCGACCACGCGCCGCAGATCGAGCAGCTGTCCGGCGTCGCGGCGGTCGTGGAGTACGCCGGCATCACCGAGGAGGCGCTGCGCGCGGTGTCCATCGGTACCGCGCGCGGTCTCGCCCTGGTCGAGGGGAGCGACCAGGAGAACATCCACGCCGCGCTCAGCGCCCAGAACCACAACCCGGACATCCGCATCGTTTTCCGGATGTTCAACCAACGGCTCGGCGAGAACATCGAACGGCTGCTCAAGAACGGTGCCGCGCTCTCCGGTTCCGCCACCGCCGCCCCGGCCTTCGCCTCCGCGGCGCTCGGACGGCCCAACTCGGTGGAGATCGAGGGGCGTTACCTGCACATCGCGTTCGACGACGACATCACCTCCGACCGGATCTGCGTGGTCGCCGACCAGATCGACCGGCAGGACCTCGGCAGGATCCGGCTGCTGCCCGAGCAGCAGGGCGACTCGGCCGAATTCGTCCGGCTCGCCAGCGAGTTCGGCGACGACGGGCCGATCCGACCCGGAGGCGTTCGGCGCGAACCGGCGCCCGCGGCCGACCCCGATCAGGAGGAGGAGCCGGGCGGCAGGGCGGCGCTCCAGGTGCTGCGGATCGAACCCCGGGAGCCGATCGACTGGAAGCGACGGCTGCGCTGGCGGCTGCTCGACACCATGCGCTTCTTCACCAGCGCCCGGATGCGGCTGGTGCTGCTCACCGCCCTCGCGGCGGTGCTGCTGGCCTTCGGGGTGCTCTGGTACCTCAACCGGAACTTCGGCTGGACCGTCTACATCGCGCTGCTCGACCTGGCCGGCGCGGCCCAGCCGGACCAGCTCTCCGACATCTCCTCCGGGACGGGCACCGGCGGGTTCTGGCAGCGGGTCGCACAGGTGGTGATCACCATCTGCGGGATCACCTTCGCGCCGGTGGCCACCGCGATCGCGGTGGAGGTCCTGGGCTCCGGGCGGCGCGGGCAGCCGCGCAACCCCGGGGCGGGCACCCGGGACCACGTGATCGTCGTCGGCCTCGGCAACGTCGGAACCCGCGTCGCGATCCAACTGCACGACATGGGCGTGCCGGTGGTCTGCATGGAGCGGGACCCGCAGGCCCGCGGCATCGCCGCCGTCCGGGCGCTGGGGATTCCGGTGGTGATGGGCGACGGTCCGTTCGAGCAGCAGCTGCGCCGGGCCCGGCTGAAGCACAGCCGGGCGCTGGTCGCCGTCAGCGGGGACGACGCCACCAACCTGGAGGCGGCCCTGGAGGCGCGCCACGGCAATCCCGACGTCCGGGTGGTGGTGCGGCTGTTCGAGGACGACTTCGCCAGTCACTTCTACAAGACGCTGGACAACGCGGCCTCCCGGTCGGTGTCCTACCTGGCCGCGCCCGCCTTCGCGGCGGCGCTGATGGGGCGCGAGGTGCGCGGGACGCTGTCGGTGCTCCGGCACGTGCTGCTGATCGCCGAGCTGAAGGTGGAGGATGGCAGCGGGCTGATCGGGCTGAACCGGCACGACCTGGAGGACCCGGGCGGCGTCCGGGTGATCGCCGTGCGCTTCGCCCACGGCGGGCAGCTGCTGTGGAACTTCCCGGACCGCACCCGGCAGCTCGCCCCGGGCGACGAGATCGTGGTCGCCGCCACCCGCAGTGGGCTCGCCCGGCTGAACACGGTGGCGGTGGAGGAGGACGGATGACAGTCGACGGATGACAGCCGACGGCTTTCAGTTGACAGAGTTCAGCGGACAGATTTCAGATGATGAAATCTGTCCGCTGTCCGCCGTCCGCGGCCTGTTGTCGCCTGCCGGACGTACTCCGTTGTCAGCGGTTCTGGAACTCCGGCGGGCGCTTCTCGGCGAAGGCCGCCATGCCCTCCTTCTGGTCCGCCGTGGCGAAGGCCGCGTGGAAGAGCCGGCGCTCGAAGCGCACGCCCTCGGCGAGCGTCGTCTCGAAGGCGCGGTTGACGCTCTCCTTCATCATGATCGCGGCCGGGGTGGACATCGCCGCGATCGTCTCGGCGGTGGCGAGCGCCTCGGCGAGCAGCTGGTCCGCCGGGACGATCCGGGAGACCAGTCCGGCCCGCTCGGCCTCCTCGGCGCCCATCATCCGCCCGGTCAGGCACAGCTCCATGGCCTTCGCCTTGCCGACCGCCCGGGTCAGCCGCTGCGAGCCGCCGATGCCGGGGATCACCCCGAGCTTGATCTCCGGCTGTCCGAACTTCGCGGTGTCCGCCGCCAGCAGGATGTCGCACAGCATCGCCAGCTCGCAGCCGCCGCCCAGTGCGAACCCGGCCACCGCCGCGACCACCGGCTTGCGCACGGCGCCGAGCCGGTCCCACGGGCCCAGCCAGTCGTCCAGGTAGACGTCCGGGAACCGGTTGCCCTGCATCTCCTTGATGTCGGCGCCGGCCGCGAAGGCCTTCTCCGAGCCGGTGATCACCAGACAGCCGATCTCCGGGTCCCGGTCGAAAGCGGTCGCGGCGGCGACCACCTCGTTCATGAGCCGGGTGTTCAGCGCGTTGAGCGCCTTGGGCCGGTTGAGCGTGATCAGCCCCACCCGGCCCTTGCGCTCGACCAGGATCGTCTCGTAGGTCTCGGTCTCGGTCATCGCCGTCGACTCCCATTTCCGCTGCTCGGCGCCCGTGGGCGCGCCCTGACCACCCAACGATCTACGACGCGCCCCGCCTCGCGCCAGTCTTGGTATGCGAGACGCCGGTCACCAGGCGGTGGAGCGGGCGGACACCGAGCCGTCAGAAGCGGACGCCGTAACGTTTCGCCGCCCGCCGTACGGTCTCCGCCTCGACCTCGCCCCGGCGGGCCAGTGCGGCCAGTGCCGCGACCGTCACCGACTCGGCGTCCACCCCGAAGTGTCGCCGCGCCGCCGTACGGCTGTCCGAGAGGCCGAAGCCGTCGGTGCCCAGCGAGGTCCAGTCCTGTTCCACCCAGGGGCTGATCTGGTCCGGCACCGCGCGCATCCAGTCGCTGACCGCCAGCACCGGCCCGGGTGCCCCGGCCAGCGCCCGGGTCACATAGGGGACGCGGGCCGCCCCGTCGGTGCCGGCCGCCGCCCGCGCCAGGTCGGCCGCGTCGCACTCCAGCGCCTCGCGGCGCAGTTCCGTCCAGGAGGGGGCGGACCAGACGTCGGCCGCCACGCCCCACTCCTCGCCGAGCAGCCGCTGCGCCGCCAGCGCCCAGCGCACGGCGGTGCCGGAGGCGAGCAGTTGGAGTCGCGGCGGGTCGGCGGGCAGGCCGGGGGACAGGGCAGCGGCGTCCGCAGTGCGGTAGCGGTAGAGGCCGTGCAGGATGCCGTCCGCGACCTCCTCGCCGGCCGGGAGCGCGGGCTGCCGGAGCGGCTCGTTGTAGACGGTGAGGTAGTAGAACACGTCCTCACCATGGGGGTGTTGCGCGCTGCTGCCGTACATCCGGCGCAGGCCCTCGCGGACGATCACGGCCACCTCGTAGCCGAACGCCGGGTCGTAGCAGAGCGCGGCCGGGTTGGTGGAGGCGATCAACTGGGAGTGTCCGTCGGCGTGTTGCAGTCCTTCGCCGGTCATGGTGGTGCGTCCGGCGGTGGCGCCGATCAGGAAGCCGCGGCCCAACTGGTCGGCCAGCGCCCACATCTGGTCGGCGGTGCGCTGCCAGCCGAACATCGAGTAGAAGATGTAGAACGGGACGACCGGCTCGCCGTGGGTCGCGTACGCGGTGGCGGCGGCGGTCAGTGAGGCCATCGAACCGGCCTCGGTGATGCCTTCGTTGAGGATCTGGCCGGTCGCCGACTCCTTGTAGTGGAGCAGCTGGTCGCGGTCGACCGGGTCGTAGGTCTGCCCGAGCGGGGAGTAGATCCCGGCGGTCGGGAAGAGCGACTCCATGCCGAAGGTGCGTGCCTCGTCGGGGACGATCGGTACCCACCGGTGGCCGGTCGCCTCGTCCCGCATCAGGTCCTTGACCAGACGGACGAAGGCCATGGTGGTGGCGATCTCCTGGCCGCCGGAGCCCTTGAACAGCGTTTCGAAGGGCTTCGCGGGCGGGGTGGGCAGCGGGGCGAAGCGCACCCGGCGGGCGGGCGCCGGTCCGCCCAGTGCGGCGCGGCGCTCGCGCAGGTAGCGGGCCTCCGGCGAGTCCGGTCCGGGATGGGCGTACGGGGGAAGTTCGCCGGCCAACGCTCTGTCCGGGATCGGGAGTTCGAGCAGGTCGCGCATGGCCCGGAACTCCGCGCCGGAGAGCTTCTTCATCTGGTGGTTGGCGTTGCGGGACTCGAAGCCGGGGCCGAGTGTCCAGCCCTTGACGGTCTGCACCAGCACCACCGTGGGCGCGCCCCGGTGCTCCAGTGCCGCGCGGTAGGCCGCGTACACCTTGCGCGGCTCGTGGCCGCCCCGGGAGGTGGCGACGGTCTCGATCAGCCGCCGGTCGTCCAGGGTGTCGGCGAGCAGCCGCAGTTCGGGCGAGCCGTGGAAGAGGTGCTCGCGGACGTACCCGGCGTCCGAGGCGGCATAGGTCTGGAACTGTCCGTCCGGCACCTCGCCCAGTCGGCGGACCAGCGCGCCCGTGGTGTCGCGGGCCAGCAACTCGTCCCAGGCCTCGCCCCACAGCGACTTGACCACGTTCCAGCCGGCCGCCCGGAACCGGCGCTCCAGCTCCTGCACGATCTTGCCGTTGCCGCGCACCGGCCCGTCCAGGCGCTGCAGGTTGCAGTTGACCACGAAGGTGAGGTTGTCCAGGTTCTCCCGGGCGGCCAGCGCGAGCGCGGCGGTGGACTCGGGTTCGTCCATCTCGCCGTCGCCGAGGAAGGCCCACACGTGCGAGCCGGAGGTGTCCTTGATCCCGCGTGCGCCCAAGTACCGGTTGAACCGGGCCTGGTGGATCGCCGAGAGCGGCCCGAGGCCCATCGAGACGGTCGGGAACTCCCAGAACCAGGGCAGCCTGCGCGGGTGCGGGTAGGAGGGCAGGCCGTCGCCGGTGGCCTCCTGGCGGAAGCGGTCCAGCTGGGCCTCGGAGATCCGGCCCTCCAGGAACGCGCGGGCGTAGACGCCGGGGGCGGCGTGGCCCTGGACGTACAGCTGGTCGCCGGAGCCGTCGGCCTCCTTGCCGCGGAAGAAGTGCTGGAAGCCGACCTCGTACAGCCAGGCGGCGGAGGCGTAGGTGGCCATGTGCCCGCCCAGGCCACCGCGGTGGTTGCCCCTGGTCACCATGGCGGCGGCGTTCCAGCGGTTCCAGGCGGTGATCCGGCGCTCCATCTCCTCGTCGCCGGGGAACTCCGGTTCGGCGGCGGTGGGGATGGTGTTGACGTACGGGGTGTCCAGCAGCGGAGGGACGTCGAGCCGCTGCAGTTCGGCGTGCTCGACGAGGCGGCGCAGCAGGTGGGCGGCGCGGTTCGGGCCGCCGAAGTCGCGGGCGGCGTCGAGGGACGCGCGCCACTCCGCGATCTCCTCGGGGTCTTGGTCGGGAAGCTGGTCGAGCTGGGACACGGGTGGTTCCCCTTCGTCGGTGCGCTTCAGAGGTTCATATTCCGGGATGCGGAATAGTATTCCTCTCCATGGAACTACTTGGACCGTAGAGAGCGGGAGGGTGGCGCGTCAATCGCTACTGGCGGGTAGTTTGAGCGATGATCGATCATCTTTGTGCGAACTTTATGCGAGCGCGACGAGTCGGCGCCCCGACGGGGGCGGGCTCAGTCGGAGCGCCGACCGTCCTCGTGTCGACCATCCTCGTGTCGACCGTCCTCGGGTCGGGCGTCCTCGCGCCGGGCGTACTCCAGGACGTGCTCGGCCAGCAGCCGCCCGACCGCCGGGTCCTGCCGCCGGAAGGCCTCGATCAGCGGCCGGTGGTCGGCGGCGTTCTCGTGCAGCTCCGGCCGGACCTCGTGCAGCGACAGCACCGTCCACACCTCGATCCCGAGGCCCTCCCAGGTCCGCAGCAGCGTCCCGTTGCCCGAGGCGGCCACGATCTCGCGGTGGAAGGCCACCCCGTGCCGGGCCTGGCCGAGCGCGTCGCCCGCCGCCGCGGCCGCCGCCATCCGCTCGGCGTGCCGCTCCAGGACGGTGGTGTCCCCGGCCAGCCGGACCACCGCCGACTCGGCGGCCAGTCGCTCCAGCGCGGCCCGCACCTGGTAGACCTCGCGAAGTTCGGCCGGGCCGATCGCGCGCACCCGCACGCCCCGGTTGGGCTCGGCGTCGAGCAGCCCGAGCGTCTGGAGTGCGCGCAGCGCCTCGCGGACCGGTGCCTGGCTGACGTTCAACTCGGCGGCCAGGCGCCGCTCGACGATCCGGTCCCCGGGCTGCCAGCGGCCGTTCAGCAGGCCCTCCAGCAGCAGCCCGCGCACCTGCTCGCCCAGCGGCACCCGGGACAGCGGGTCGGTGTCCCCGGCCGGTGTCGGCGGCGGGACCGGGTGGTTCATGACGGGCTCCAGACGTGCCGGCGGAGGAGGAGGTGGAGGAGGTGGAGGTGGAGGTGGGGCGGGGTTCAGGCCAGGCCCAGCTCGTCGCCCTCGCGCGGGGCGAAGAAGCGGGCGACGTCCGCCTCCGCCACCTCGGCGAGCGTGCCGGGCTTCCAGTGGGGGGTGCGGTCCTTGTCGACCACCTGCGCACGGATGCCCTCGACCATGTCGTGGCCCTCCAGTACGGCGCAGGAGATCCGGTACTCCTGGTCGAGCACGGCCTCCAGCGAAGGGAGCGTGCGGGCGCGGCGCAGCGCGGCCAGGGTGGTCTTGACGGCGGTCGGGGAGTTCGCCAGGAGGGCGACGGCGGCCTCCTTCGCCTCCGGGACGCCGGAGTTCAGCAGCCGGTCGACGATCTCCTCGACCGTGTCGGCCGCGTAGCAGGCGTCGATCCAGGTGCGCCGGTCGGCCAGTGCGGCGGGCGGTGCGGGCTCGGTGTGCGCGGAGACGAGGGCGGCGACGAGGGCGGCGACCTCGCTGCTGCTGCTCCCGCTCGCCGCGGCGGTGCCCCGGCTCAGGGCGTCGAGCAGGTCCGGGATGCGCGCCGAGGGCACGAAGTGGTCCACGAATCCGCAGAGCAGGGCGTCGCCCGGGCCCATCGAGGCGGCGGTGAGCCCGAGGTGGGTGCCCAACTCGCCCGGGGCGTGGGCGAGCAGCCGGCTCCCGCCGACGTCCGGGGCGATGCCGATCCGGGTCTCGGGCATCGCGACGATGGACCGCTCGGTCACGATCCGCACCGCGCCGTGGGCGGAGACGCCGACGCCGCCGCCCATGGTGATGCCGTCCATCACCGCGACGTACGGCTTCGGGTAGCGGGCGATCAGGGCGTTCAGTCGGTACTCGTCGCGGAAGAACGCCCGGGTGCCCGCTCCGCCCGCCTTGGCGTCGTCGTGCATCGCGCGGATGTCGCCGCCCGCGCACAGTCCGCGCTCGCCCGCGCCGGTCAGGACGACGGCGCGTATCCGGTCGTCCCCGGCCCAGTCGTCCAGGGCGGTGCGCAGGGCGGTGACCATGCCGTGGGTCAGCGAGTTGAGCGCCCTCGGGCGGTTCAGCACGAGCCGTCCGACACCGCCGTCCAGGAAGGCCTGGACCTCCGTCACCTCTGCGCTCATCGGGCCCGCTCCCGTCCCTCGGTGATGTCGACGCCGTTCGGTGTCCGCCGGGCCCGGTCGCGGCCCGTCGGCGCCCGCCCGTCGGCGTCCGTTGCCGTCGTCCGCCGTTCGTTCCCGCCGGAATCCTGGCGTCCACCGTACCGGGGGTCGGGAGGCGTTCCGATCACCGGGCCGGGCAGGGCAAGGGCGAACAAGGGTGGGCGGGGTGGGCGGGGAGGTTCGGGGCGCGACCGGGGCGCGCGGTCGGGGTTCAGGGCCAGGCGCGCAGGGCGAGTTCGGCGGTGCGGGCCAGGTCGGCGGCGGTGGCGCCGTCCCGGGCCTGCTGGGACATGCCCTGGATGACCGTGCCGAGGTATCCCGCCAGCGCCTTCGGATCGGCGTCGGGCGGCAGTTCGCCGTCCTGCCGGGCCTGGTGCAGCCGGGCCTCGAAGGTCCGCAGGTTCGCGTTGCGCAGCTCGCGCAGCAGCTCCTGGACGCCGGCGTCCTGCGGGGCGACGTTGGTGGCGGCGGAGATCACCAGGCAGCCGGCCGGATGGGACGGGTCGGGGTAGATGGCGGCGGCCTCGCGCAGGATGCGGGCGAAGGCGCCGTACGCGGTGGGCTCCTCGGCCAGCGCGACGGTCGCGAACGCGCCGACGGGCGAGCGGCCGTACTGGCGGACCACCTCCTCGAACAGTGAGCGTTTGTCGCCGAAGGCCGCGTACAGGCTGCCGGGGCGGATTCCCATGGCGGTGGTGAGGTCGGAGACGGAGGTGGCGTCGTAGCCGAGCTGCCAGAACAGCCGGGTGGCCGCGGCCAGGGCCTCGGCGCGGTCGAAGGCCGGTGGGCGGCCGCGCCGGGGGCGGGGTGGGGTGTCGGGTGCGGTGTCTGCGGGTGCCGCGCCTTCGGGTGCCGCCTTCGCGGGTGTCCCGGTCGTCTGCTGTGCCTCGCTCATGCCCCAAATTTTAGAGCAGTCGCTCAAGAAGTGTGTGCTAGCGTCTTTCTTGAGCGATGACTCAACAATTATCGGATGCGGCGAGAGGGGACTCGGCCATGGGTGCGGGCACGTACGGGCTTCAGGGCAAGGTGGCGCTGGTCACGGGCGGCAGCAGGGGGATCGGCCGGGCCATCGCCCGGCGGCTCGGGCGGGACGGTGCCACCGTCGCCGTCGGCTACGCCAGGGACGGGGCCGCGGCGGAGGAGGTGGTGGCGGGCATCCGGGCCGACGGCGGGCGGGCGTTCGCGCTGCGCGCCGAACTCGGCCGGCACGGCGACGCGGCCGCGCTCTGGGCGGCCTTCGACGCCGGGATCGGAGCGCACGCCCCGGACGGCGGCGTCGACATCATCGTGAACAACGCCGGGATCGGGCGCAGTTCGGACCTCGAAGCGCTGACCGAGGAGGGCTTCGACGAGGCGTTCGCGGTCAACGTCCGGGCGCCGTTCTTCGTGGTGCAGCACGGACTGAAGCGGCTGCGGGACGGCGGCCGGATCATCAACGTCTCCAGCGGGGCCGCCCGGTTGGCGATGCCCGAGATCATCGCCTACGGCGCGACCAAGGGGGCGCTGGACACCTTCACCCTCAACCTCGCCAAGCAGCTCGGCCCGCGCGGGATCACCGTGAACTCGGTCGCGCCCGGCATCGTGGACACCGACGTCAACGCCGGGTGGCTGCGGGGCAACCCGGAGGCGGAGGCGTACGCGGCCTCGGTGGCCGCGCTCGGCAGGGTCGGGCAGCCGGAGGACATCGCCGACATCGTCGCCTTCCTCGCCTCCGACGACGCTCGCTGGGTGACCGGGCGGGTCGTCGACGCCACGGGCGGCGCCGGGCTCTAGACGGAGGTGGGCGAACGGGAAACCGATAACAGCTGACAGATGATGAAATCTGTCAGCTGTTATCCGTCATCCGTGATCCGTCATCGGTG
This sequence comes from Kitasatospora sp. NPDC127116, assembly GCF_042677365.1. Lineage (NCBI taxonomy): Bacteria > Bacillati > Actinomycetota > Actinomycetes > Kitasatosporales > Streptomycetaceae > Kitasatospora > Kitasatospora sp. NPDC127116. The sequence continues at coordinate 64,145 of NZ_JBHXTL010000004.1, read as the reverse complement.
CCCTGTTGTCCGTGGTCGGGTTCGCCGCGGCCTCCCGGCCTCCCGGCCTCCCGGCCTCCCGGCCTCCCGGCCTCCCGGCCCCCCGGCCCCCCCGGCCTCCCGACCTCCGGTCCGGGCCCTCAGCCCCGAACCCGCCCGGTGACCTCGCCGAACCCGACCACGGTGCCGTCCGGCCCGGGCGCGGTGGCGGTGATGGTGACCTCGTCGCCGTCCTCCAGGAACGTCCGGGTCGTCCCGTCCGGGAGCTTCAGCGGCTCATCGCCGTTCCAGGTCAGCTCGATCAGCGCGCCCCGGGTGTCCCGCTCCGGCCCGCTGACCGTGCCGGAGGCGAACAGGTCGCCGGTGCGCAGCGAAGCGCCGTTGACGGTCATGTGGGTCAGCTGCTGCTGCGCCGTCCAGTACATGGTGGCGAACGGCGGCCGGGAGACCGGGTGCCCGTTCAGCCGGACCTCCATCGCCAGGTCCAGGCCCCACGGCTCGCCGCCCCGGTCGTCCAGGTACGCCAGCGGCTCGACGTCGCGCTCCGGCGGTGTGACCCGGGCGTGCTCCAGGGCCTCCAGCGGGACGATCCACGGCGAGATCGAGGTCGCGAAGGACTTGCCGAGGAACGGGCCGAGCGGCACGTACTCCCAGGCCTGGATGTCGCGCGCCGACCAGTCGTTGAGCAGGCAGACGCCGAACACGTGCTCGCGGAAGTCGTCCAGCACGACCGGGCGGCCCAGCTCCGACGGCGCGCCGACGACGAAGCCGACCTCGGCCTCGATGTCGAGCCGGCGCGACGGCCCGAAGGTCGGCGCGGCGTCGGCGGGCGCCTTGCGCTGCCCGAACGGCCGCACCACCGGCGTGCCGGAGACCACGACCGTGCCCGCCCGCCCGTGGTAACCGATCGGCAGGTGCTTCCAGTTGGGGGTGAGCGGCTCCGAGCCCGGGCGGAAGATCCGGCCCAGGTTGGTGGCGTGGTGCTCCGAGGCGTAGAAGTCGACGTAGTCGGCGACCTCGAACGGCAGGTGCAGCTCCACCTCGTCGGCCGGCAGCAGCGCCGGCGACAGCGCCTCGCGGAAGGACTCGTCGGTGAGCCAGGTGGTGAGGTCCGCCCGTACCCGGGTCCAGACCGGACGCCCCGCCGCCATCAGCGGGTTGAGCGAGTCCGCGTCCAGCAGCACCGACGGCGCGCCGGCCGCGCGGGCGGCCGCCCCGGCGTCCAGCACGAAGTCCCCGACGCGCACGCCGATCCGGCGCCGCCCGGGCCGGTCGGCGGCGGTGAAGACGCCGTACGGCAGGTTGTGCACGCCGAACGGCGAGTCCTGGGCGCTGGCGAGCCAGCTGCTGGGGCTGCTGGGGGTGGTGCTCAACGGTCCTCCTGGTGCAGTGGACTGGGCGACGACAGCAGGCCGAGCGCGGCCAGGTCGCCCAGGGGCTCGGCGATGCTACAGGTGCCGAACGCGGTGAACGAGTTGCGGATCACCGTGACCTGATGGTCCGTCAGTGCGTGCACCGCCTTGGCCAGCACCTCGCCGTCACGCTCCGCCAGCACCGCCGCGGCCGCCGTCCGGTCGGTCTCCTGCGCGGCCAGCAGCACGTTCAGGAAGCCGTGGTGCTCGAACCCGGTCTCCGGGTCGGTGTGCCGGACGGCGTTGTGCAGCCCGGCCGTGCACTTGTACGGCAGCCCGCGCCGCGCGCAGCCGGTGAGGAAGGAGGCCAGCTCGTCCTCGTCCGGGAACGCCTCGGCGACCAGCCCGCCGGTGCGGAACTTCGCCCGGTACGGGCTGTCCACCAGCACGTCCAGGACGGCGTCCAGTCCGTCCCCGCGCAGGAGTTCGCGCGGCAGTTCGACGGCGGCCGGGACGTCCGGTGGCAGCAGCCGGTCCAGCGCGGCCACCGCCTCGGCGGCGTCCCGGGTGGCCAGCTCGACGCCGGCCAGCTCGAACGGCGCGGCGGCGGCGAGCGCCGGGGCGAGTTCGGTGCTGCCCCCCGGCAGCACCAGCCCGACCTTGAGCGGCCGGCCGCCCGCCGCCACCGCGCCGTCCGCTCCCGCTGCGCGTCCCTGGGCCGCGGCGGTCTCCGGGGAGTTCGCGACCGCAGCGGCCAACTCGCCCAGCCGGCCCGCCCCGCAGAGGAGCGGGCCGACGGCCTCGGCGTACCAGGCCGCGCGGTGCAGCCGGTGCGCGGGCACCGCGTCGACGACCGGCAGGTTCCCCGGCGGGAACACCGCCGCGTCGTCGAACAGCCCGTGGAACAGCTCGGGGATCACGCCCCCCGGCGGCAGCGTGTTCATCGCCCGGGCCCCCGACCGGCCCAGGTCCAGGCGTAGTTCGCGTCCTCACTGGCCCGGCCGCCCTCGCCCAGCTCCAGGGGGCGGAAGGTGTCCACCATGACGGCCAGCTCGTCGAAGAACTCCGCGCCGATGCTGCGCTCGTACGCCCCGGGCTGCGGACCGTGGGTGTGCCCGCCCGGGTGCAGCGAGATCGAGCCCTGGCCGATGCCGGAGCCCTTGCGGGCCGCGTAGTCGCCGCCGCAGTAGAACATGACCTCGTCGCTGTCCACGTTGGCGTGGTAGTACGGCACCGGGATCGCCAGCGGGTGGTAGTCCACCTTGCGCGGAACGAAGTTGCAGATCACGAAGCCGTTGCCCTCGAAGACCTGGTGGGCCGGCGGCGGCTGGTGGATCCGGCCGGTGATCGGCTCGAAGTCCTTGATGTTGAAGGCGTACGGGTACAGGCAGCCGTCCCAGCCGACCACGTCGAAGGGGTGGTGCGGCACGGTGTAGCGGGTGCCCGCGACCCCGTTCGGGCCACGGTGCTTGACCAGTACGTCGACGTCCCCGGAGGCGTCGACGACCAGCGGGCCGACCGGTCCGCGGAAGTCCCGCTCGCAGTACGGCGCGTGCTCCAGCAGCTGCCCGTACTTCGACAGGTAGCGCTTGACCGGGGTGATGTGGCTGTTCGCCTCGATGCAGTACGCGCGCAGCGGCTCGTCCCCGGCCGGTACCCAGCGGTGGGTGGTGGCGCGCGGGATGATCACGTAGTCGCCCTGGCCGACCTCGATCGAGCCGAACACCGTCTCGACCGTGCCGGAGCCGGACTCCACGTACACGCACTCGTCGCCGAGCCCGTTGCGGTAGAGCTCGCTCGGGGCCCCGGCGGCGACGTACGAGATCCGCACGTCGCCGTTGCCGAGGACCAGCCGGCGGCTGCCGACGACGTCCGCGGACTTCCAGTCCTGGTCCGCGAACAGCTCGTGCAGCTTGAGGTGCCGGGGGAGGAGCGGGTGGTTGGGCACCGTGGACTGGTCCGGCAGCTCCCAGGGCACCGCGTTGACCACCGCCGAGGGGATGCCCCGGTGGTAGAGCAGCGAGGAATCCGAGGAGAACCCCTCCTCGCCCATCAACTCCTCGTAGTACAGCCCGCCTTCGGGGGTGCGGTGCTGGGTGTGCCGCTTGGGCGGGATGCTGCCCAGCTGCCGGTAGTACGCCATCTCCGTGGTCCTCCTCGACCGTCTGGCAGAGATCCGTGTTCGTCAGAGCTCGTCGGAGCCCGGCGAAGACCCGCTCGTCGGAGCCGGTCGGAAGCCGGCCCGTCGGAGCCCGGCTCGCCGGGAACCGGCTCGTCGGAGCCGTCGGACGCTCACAGGTTGCCGCGTCGGTCCTGCTCGCGCTCGATGGACTCGAAGAGCGCCTTGAAGTTGCCCTTGCCGAAGCCGAGCGAACCGTGCCGCTCGATGAACTCGTAGAAGACGGTGGGGCGGTCGCCGACCGGCTTGGTGAAGATCTGCAGCAGGTAGCCGTCCTCGTCGCGGTCGACCAGGATGCCGCGCTTCTTCAGCTCCTCGATCGGCACGCGCACCTTGCCGATCCGCTCGCGCAGCTCCGGGTCGTCGTAGTACGCGTCGGGGGTGTTGAGGAACTCCACGCCGCGCGAGCGCAGCACGTCGACGGTGGTGAGGATGTCGTTGGTGGCGAGCGCCATGTGCTGGCAGCCGGGGCCGGTGTAGAACTCCAGGTACTCGTCGATCTGGGACTTCTTCTTGGCGACGGCCGGCTCGTTGAGCGGGAACTTCACCCGGTGGTTGCCGCTGGCGACGACCTTGGACATCAGCGCGGAGTACTCGGTGGCGATGTCGTCGCCGACGAACTCGGCCATGTTCACGAAGCCCATGACGCGGTTGTAGAAGGACACCCACTCGTCCATCCGGCCGAGCTCGACGTTGCCGACGGCGTGGTCGAGGGCCTGGAAGAGGCGCTTGGGCGAGCCCTCGGGGTGGGTCACCCTGCTCGCCGCGACGACGTAGCCCGGCAGGTACGGGCCGTGGTAGCGGGAGCGGTCGATCAGGGTGTGGCGGGTCTCGCCGTAGGTGGCGATGGCCGCGCGGCGCACGGTGCCGTTCTCGTCCGAGACGTCGTTCGGCTCCTCCAGCACGGTGGCGCCGGACGCGCGGGCGTGCTCGATGCACTTGTCGACGTCCGGGACCTCCAGGGCGAGGTCGACGACGCCGTCGCCGTGGCGGCGGTGGTGGTCCAGCAGCGGGCTGCCCGGCTGGACACCGCCCTTGATCACGAAGCGGCAGGAGCCGGAGCGGAGCACGTACGCCTTGCGGTCCCGACGGCCGGTCTCCGGGCCGGAGTAGGCGACCAGCTCCATGCCGAAGACGACCTGGTAGAAGTGGGCCGTCTGGGTGGCGTTGCCGACCACGAAGACGACCGCGTCCTGGGCCGTCACGGGGAACGGGTCGGCGGCGGCGTCGTGCTCGACGAGGCCGACGAGGCGGCGCAGCTGGTCGGCGTCAAGACCGGCCTCGCGCTCCTCGGGGGTCAGCTCAAGGGCGTGGGTCTGCGGGGTCATCGCTCGTTCCTCCACTTCGGGCCTCGCCGTCGAGGCTTCCGCTGGATCGCGACCGCACCGCGTACGGGTGGGCGGTGTGGTTGCGGAGAGCTTGCTCCTGTCGGGGTGGTTGGGCAACAGGTCGGATTTTGACTGCTCAATGTGTACAAGCTGATCAGAAAATCCCGCTGTCAGCTGCGCAAAATGTGCTGCTGACCGGGGACGATGCCCGAAGTCTGCGCAATGGGACGGTCACGTACTTCCGGGGCCGACGGGGCGGGGGAGGTGGCGGAGGAACCAGTCCGAGGCCAGCTCGGCGACCCGGTCCAGCGTCCCCGGTTCCTCGAACAGGTGGCTCGCGTGCGGCACCACCGCGAGCCCGGTCTCGCAGCGCAGCCGGCTCCGGGCCCGCCGGTTGAGGTCGAGCACGGTGGGGTCCAGGGAGCCGACGACGAGCAGCGTCGGAGCGCGGACCCGGGCCAGCGTGTCGGGCGCGGCGAGGTCCGGGCGACCGCCCCGGGAGACCACGGCGCGCACCGCCGGGCCCAGCTCGGCGGCGGTGTGCAGCGCGGCCGCGGCGCCGGTGCTCGCGCCGAACAGCCCGAGCGGCAGGCCCAGGGCCTCGGGCACGGCGGCGTCCGGGCCGTTCTGCGCCGCGCCCAGCCGCCGGGCGACGGCGGTCAGCCGGCCGCCCAGCAGCGCCACGTCGAACACGTTCCGCCGGTCGGGCTCCTCGGCCTCGGTGAGCAGGTCGAACAGCAGCGTGGCCAGCCCGGTGCGGTTCAGGTACTCGGCGACGTGCCGGTTGCGCGGGCTGTGCCGGCCGCTGCCGCTGCCGTGCGCGAAGACGACGACCCCGCGCGCGCCTGCCGGGACGGTCAGCCGGCCCGCCAGGCGGACCCCGGCGACGGGCAGCAGCAGCTCGCGGTCGACCCCGGCGGAGTCCGCGGGCGGGTCGCCGCCGGCCTCGGTCAGCAGCCGCAGCACCTCCTCGTCCCCGGTCTGCGTGAAGTCGGCGTAGAACTCGCCGATCGCGTAGAACGGGGACGGCGTGTCGACGCAGACCAGCTCGTCGGCGACCTCGTCGAGCCGCTCGGCCCAGTCCGCGGGCGCGACCGGCACGGCCAGCACCACCCGGGCCGCGCCCCGCTCCCGGACGATCCGGCAGGCCGCCCGGGCGGTGGACCCGGTGGCGATGCCGTCGTCCACCACGACCACCGTGCGTCCGCGCAGATCGGCGGGCGGCCGGTCGCCCCGGTAGCGGCGGGCCCGGCGCGCCAGCTCGGCGCGCTCGCGCCGCTCCACCTCGGCCAGTTGCTCGTCGGTGACCGCGGAGAACCGGATGACCTGGTCGTTCAGCACCCGGACGCCGCCCTCGCCGATCGCCCCCATGCCGAGCTCCGGCTGGTAGGGCACGCCGAGCTTGCGGATCACGCAGATGTCCAGCGGCGCGCCGAGCACTGCGGCGACCTCGGCGGCCACCGGCACGCCGCCCCTCGGCAGCGCCACGATCACGGTGTCGGGGCCGGCCAGGTGGCCCAGGCGGGCGGCCAGCCGACGGCCCGCCTCGGTGCGGTCGGCGAAGCGGGTGAAGTGGGTTCCGGTGACGTGCATGACACGGCCTCCGGTTCCACCGTACGTCGTTCCGGTCGGCGCGGGGCGTTCGCGGGCGGGGGCGTCCGGGTGCGTGCGCAGGCCACCCCGGGGGGCGGCGCGCGGGGCGGGAACCGGTCCGGACCAGGACGGGAGCAGGACGGGAACAGGACGGAATCGCAGGTCGGGACGGTGGGCGGGGACCGCAGGTGGGCGGGCCGGGACAGCGTCGGGATCGGACCGGGATCCGGGTCGGGATCCGGCCGGGAACCGGGGCGGGATCGGGCCGGGATCGAGCCGGGATCGGATCGGGAGCCGGACAGGACGACACCCCCGTGTGGCCGGGACAGCGGGCGGCGCACCGTGGATCGCAGAGGCGGACCGCAGAGCCCGCCCGCGACCGGAAGGAGCCCGTCATGTCGGGCACCGTCATCACCGACCTGCGCCGCCGAGGCGCCGTCGACCCCGGCCGCCTGCTCGCCGGACCGCTGCGCGGTGTCGGCCTGCAACGACTCGACCCGGGCCACCGCACCGAGCTGGCCGCCGACGGCATCGAGCACGCGCTCTACGTCACCGCCGGCTCCGGGCTCGCCGAACTGCCCGAGGGCGCCGTGCACCCGGACCACCCGGAGCGCGCCGACGCCGGCCTGCCGCTGGTCGAGGGCACCGCGGTCGTGCTGCCGCTCGGTTCGCGGACCGTCCTGACCGCCGGGACGGCCGGGCTGGAGTACTTCCACGCCCTGCTCACCGTCCCCGCCCCCTCCGTCCACCGCTCCGAAGCCTCTCCCGAAGAAGGTGACCCCAGGTGATCGTCACCACCGACACCGGCGCGGCCATGGTCGTCATCGGCCCGAACGGCGAGCGCGTACGGATCCGCTCCCTCGCCCGGAGCCCGATGCTCGCCAGCGCCTGCGAGGCCTTCGACCACCTGCGGCTGAGCCCGGGCGCCCACCACGTCCTCCCGGGCCGGCCCGACACCGAGAAGGTCCTGCACGTGCTGCGCGGCGCCGCCGTCGTCGGCCGACTGTCCGACGAGCCGGATCACTTGGCCTCCGAGGGAGACCTGCTGCTGGCCCGCCGCGGCCGCGCCCTGCACCTGGAAGCCGGGCCGCTCGGCGCGGAACTGCTCTGCCTGACGCTCGCCGTCCCCCGACACACCGCCGGCACCCGGGCCGCCCTGGCCCGGCGCCGTGCCGCCCGCCGCGACCGGCCCTGACCCGGGCTGGTCGGCGCCGACAGGCCCTGACCGGCGCCGACAGGCCTTGACCGGCGCTGACCTGCGCTGCCAATCCTGCCTGTCCTCCAGTTCCCCTCGGAGGTGACCACTCGTGATCCTCGTCCCCGCTGCCGTCCCCCGCACCGCGCCCGCGTTCCAGCGGCTGATCGACCCGGAGCAGCGGCCGGCCGTCCGCGCCGGACTCACCGTCGAGGCGCTGCCGCCGGGCGTCCGGATCGAGCAACTCCCGTACGAATCGGTCGAGTCGGTGACCGTGGTGCTCTCCGGGCGGCTGTTCGCGGCCGGCCGGATCCTCTCCCCGGGCGAGGCGCTGCACCACCGTCCCGGAACCTCCTGCCGGATCTCCGCCGTCCGCGGCGCGCCGACCACCGTGCTCACGGTCAGGCCCGTTCCGCCCCGGGCCGCCATCCCGGCCCAGCGGTCGGACTCCGCGCCCGCCGCGAGCCGGCGGCAGGTGGAGGTGGGCACCGCACGGCTCGACCCGTGCGGAACCTGCGGACCGTACACGGACCGCGCCGCCGACGCCTTCCTGGTGGTCCTCACCGGGGCCGCGGCCTTCCTCGGAGAGCTGGGTGAAGTCCTGCTGCTCTCCGGTGACTTGGTCTACGTCCGGGCGGGGGAGCGGTACGGCCTGCGGGCCGGCCGACGCGGACCGGTCACCGCCGTGCTGGGCCGCGTCGGCGCACCCGGCGCCGCTCTGGGACCGGAATGGGACGGCCGGCCCGTGCGCTCGGGGCAGACCGGTCCGCAGGGTTGAGGCCGGAGCGATCGACCGTGATCGGTCACGCGGAAGGAATGTCGACGGGCCGGCGTCCGCGAGTGCGGACGCCGGCCCGCGGCGTGTACCGGGTGAGGATCCGGTTTCGACGGCCCGGTGTCCCGGGTGGCCGGGGCCCGGTCTCGAATCCCGTCCCGACGTGAGCCGGAGCGGCCGGGCCCCGGCTCCTCCCGGCTCCTCCCTGCCCCGACACGCTGAGGACTTCACGAGCACGTCACGGAAAGTCACGCGATCGCCGCTGATAGTGTCGGCCGGGTGGATGAAGAACAGCCGTTGGCACCTGTGGGTCCGGGTGGCGCTCCGGCCGTCCGTGTGCTGATCGTCGACGACCACCCCCTCTTCCGGGAGGGGCTCAAGGCGGCACTGGAGAGCGCCGAGGGTGTCCTCGTGGTCGCCGAGGCCGAGCGGGTCGCCGATGTCCCGGAGGCGGTCGCCCGGTACCGCCCGACCGTGGTGATCATGGACCTCTCGCTGCCCGACGGCTCCGGGCTGGAGGCCGTCCGGCAGCTCGCCACCCAGGAGGCGCCGCCGCCGGTGCTGATGCTGACCATGTCGGACGACGACGGAAACCTGCTCGCGGCCCTCCAGGCCGGCGCGCGCGGCTACCTGGTCAAGGGAGCGGGGCGGGAGGAGGTGCTGCACGCGGTGCGGACGGTCGCGGCGGGCGGCGCGGTGTTCGGCGGCGAGGTGGCGGGACGGATCACCGCCCTGCTGGCCGGGGCGAAGATGCGCGAGGCGGGACAGCTCTTCCCCGAACTCACCGCCCGCGAGGCCGAGGTGCTGGACCTGGTCGCGCGCGGGCTGGACAACCGGCGGATCGCCCGGGAGCTGGTGGTCGCGGAGAAGACCGTCCGCAACCACATCACCCACATCTTCGAGAAGCTGCACGTCGCGACGCGCGCCGAGGCGGTCGCCCGGGCCCGCGACATGGGCCTCGGCGACGACCGGACCAACCCGGAGAGGTGAGCCGGGTGTCGTGAACCGGGTGTCGTGAGCGGGGAGCTGTGAACCGGGGGTGCCGGTCCGCCGAGCGGCACCCCCGGAGTCCTGCCGTCCCCGCCCTACGGCTGCATCCCGCTCACGGCCGCATCTCGTACGCGCCGGAGAGCGACTCGACCTGCGTCCACACCCGCGCGTCCCGCGCCGGGTCGGCGACCGGGCGACGCACGTTCGCGAGTGCCCAGGCGGCCTGCTGCTCGGTGGCCGAGGCCTTGCCGTGCAGCTCGGTGGCGTGCGCGGAGAAGTCGCGGACCAGCGCGTCGAAGACCCGGTCCAGCACGTCGCCGCCGTGCTCGGAGGCGGCCAGGCCGGTCAGCTCGGCCTGCTCCAGCACCAGCTGGCCGTAGACGATCAGCGCGAACAGCTGGCCGATCTCCAGCAGGAAGTCCAGGTCGGCCTGCTGCTCCTTGCTCGGCGCGTTCTGGAGCAGCAACTCGCAGAAGCCGTCGGCCTGTTCGCGGAAGCGGGCGACATTGGGCAGCTCGGCGTGGCGGTCGTAGGCGGTGCGCCAGTCGTGGAAGCGGATCGCGCCGAGGCCGCGGGCCGGGCCCTGCCGGAACAGGAAGGCGTCGTCGGCGGCGTCCACGCGGCTCGGCACCGGGGCGTAGTCGGCCGGGGCGAACAGGTAGTTGCCCATGAACTTGAGGATCAGCGCCAGGTTGACGTGGACGGTGCCCTCCAGCTTCGGCAGGCCGCGGATGTCCTTCGCGGCCTTGTCGAAGTAGGTGTCCGCCTCGAAGCCCTTGGCGGCGATGACGTCCCACATCAGGTCGATGACCTTCTCGCCCTCGGTGGTGACCTTCATCTTGGTCATCGGGTTGAACAGCAGGTAGCGGCGGTCCTCGGGGGAGGCGCTGCGGAAGTAGTCCACCGCCCGGGCGCTGAACAGCTTCATCGCCACCAGGCGGACGTAGGCGTCGGTCAACTCCCGCTTGACGTGCGGGAAGTCGGTGACCCGCTTGCCGTACAGCACCCGGTTGTGGGCGTGCGTGACGGCCTCGTACATCGCGTGCTCGCAGATGCCGATCGAGGCGGTGCAGAGGTTGAACTTGCCGATGTTGACGGTGTTGAGCGCGGCGTCGAAGGCGGCCTGGCCGGTGTGCAGCACGTCCTCGGCGCGCACCGGGTAGTCCTCCAGGCGGAACTCGCTGACGTACATCTGCGCGTTCACCACGTTCTTGACCAGGTGGTACGCGTCGTGGCGGCTGTCGGCGGCGAAGAAGACGTAGCCCTCCGGGCCCTCGACGTCCGAGCGGCGGCCGAACACCGAGACCAGGCCGGCCACGTTGCCGTTGCCGATGTAGTACTTCGAGCCGGTCGCGGTGAAGCCGCCCTCGCCGTCCGGGGTGAGGATCATGTCGGTGGAGTAGATGTCGGCGCCGTGGGTGCGCTCGGAGAGGCCGAAGGCCATCACGTGGCCGTCCGCGAGGAGCTGGGCGGCGCGGGCGCGGACGGCCTCGTTCTCGCTCTGCCAGACCGGGCCGAGGCCCAGGATGGTGACCTGCCAGGTGTGCCAGTAGCCGAGGCCGTAGAAGCCGAGGATCTCGTTCAGCTCGGCGATCCGCGCGGTGTCCCAGCGCTTGTCGGGGTCGGCCGCGGCGGGGGTCAGGAACTCCGCGAAGAGGCCCTCCTTCGCGGCGAAGTCCAGGAAGTCGGCGTACCAGCTGCGGTCGATGTAGGTGTCGATCAGCGCCTTCTTGCCGCGGGACTCGAACCAGTCCACCGTCGCGCGCAGCAGTCGGCGGGTCGGCTCGTCGAACTGTGCGGGGTCGTAGTTGCGCGGGTTGAAGAGCATCGAGGGGCTCCCGGGGTCGAGGGTGTGAAGAGGGCGGGTGACAGGGTTCGGGTGACAGATTTCAAACTCTGTCAGTTGTCATCCGTCGGCTGTCATCTGTCAGTCGTCAGTCGTCAGTCGTCATCCGTCGGCCGCCGTCCGCCGTCGGCGGAGAGGCGGCGCAGGGTGGCGAGTACGTCGTCGAGCCAGGCGAGGGTCATCCGCTCGTACTCGATGCCGCCGCGCAGCACCACGTGCTGCAGTTGCTCGTGCGCATCGAGTGCGGTGGTGTCGGGGAAGTCGCGCTGCTCGCCGTGCAGGTAGCGGGCGAGCAGGGCGGCATGGCTCTCGCGGTGCCGTTCCACCTCGGAGACCAGCGCGGCCGGGTCGTCGAAGGCGGCGGCCCGGATCTTGACCGCGAGTTCGTGCCGGACGGTCTCCGGCTCGACCGGTTCGCGCAGCCAGCCGGCCAGCGCGGCCCGTCCGGCCCCGGCAGCCGAGTAGACCTTCTTGTCCGGGCGCCCGTCCTGGGGGACCTCCTGCGCGGCCACCCAGCCGTCCGCCTCCATCCGCCGCAGCACCCGGTAGATCTGCTGGTGGGTGGCGGTCCAGAAGCGTCCGATCGAGCGGTCGAAGCGCCGGGCGAGCTCGTAGCCGGAGCCGGGCTGCTCCAGCAGCGAGACGAGGATCGCGTGCTCCAGTGCCATGGCCCGCATCCTGCTATGCAACGAGTTGCATAGGCAATGGCGGCCCGGACGGTTGAGACGCAGGTCACCGGCGTGACCGGATGGTTATCGGTCATTCCGGACTATCGGGTGCAAAACGTTGGATAAGCGCCAGAATGGGTACGGGGCAAGCGCCTTACCGGTTCCGACCACAGGAGGTGGTATCGGTGGCAACCCATATCCCGACGACGGGCATGGAGCACCATCCGGACATCGTCGAACTCCGCGAACGCTACGAGCGGGTCACCTCGACCCCCCGTGCCCAGGGCGTCGAAGCCCTGGCCGTCCTGGCCGGTCTCTTCCTGGCGGCATCGCCATGGATCGTCGGCTTCACCGCGTACAGCACCCTGACCGTGACCTGCCTGATCGTGGGTCTGGCCTACACGGCCCTGATGGCCGGCTACGGATCGGCCTACGAACGCACCCACGCCCGTGCCTGGGCGGCCGCTGCGCTCGGTGTCTGGACGATCATCTCCCCGTGGGTCGTCTCCGGGTCCGTCGCGCACGGCAAGAACATCGTGACCTGCATCATCGTGGGCGCCGTGATGTTCCTGCTCGGCCTCGCGGCGATCTCGATGGCGACCATGACGTCGAACGGGGCGTCGATGCGGCGCGGCCGGGCCGGCCGCGCGAAGGGCTGATCTTCCCCGCAGCCCGTGACCGGGGCGCGGAGGGCGCGAGTGCCCCCCGCGCCCCGGCGCGAGCCCGAGGCGCGAGCCCGAGGCGCGCGCCCGAGGCGTGACCCGGGCGCGGGCCCGGTACGTTCCGGCCCGATCCCAACCCGGCTCCGACCCGATTTCGACCCGACTCCGACCCGCTAGGGGTGGGTCATCCGCAGCACGTCCAGTGCCTCGTCCAGCTGCTCCTCGGTGAGCCTGCCCTGCTCGACGTAGCCGCGCTCCAGTACCACCTGACGGATCGTCTTGCGTTCGGCCAGCGACTGCTTGGCGACCTTCGCGGCCTCCTCGTATCCGATGTAGCGGTTCAGCGGGGTCACCACCGAGGGCGAGGACTCCGCGTACTCCCGTGCCCGATCCACGTTGGCGGTGATGCCGTCCACCGTCCGGTCGGCCAGCAGCCGGGCACTGTTGGCGAGCAGCCGCACCGACTCCAGGACGTTGCGGGCGATCACCGGGAGCATCACGTTCAGCTCGAAGTTGCCGCTCGCGCCCGCCAGCGTGACCGTCGCGTCGTTGCCCACCACCTGGGCGGCGACCATCAGCACCACCTCGGGCAGCACCGGGTTCACCTTGCCCGGCATGATCGACGAACCGGGCTGGAGGTCCGGCAGGTTGATCTCGCCGAGCCCGGTGCGCGGACCGGAGCCCATCCACCGCAGGTCGTTCGCGATCTTCGTGAAGCCCACCGCCACCGTGCGCAGCTGACCGCTCAACTCGACCAGGGCGTCCCGCGCGCCCTGCGCCTCGAAGTGGTTCCTGGCCTCGGTCAACGGCAGGTCGGTGGCGCGGGCGACCTCCGCGATGACGGCCGCCGGGAAACCGGGCGGGGTGTTGATGCCGGTGCCCACCGCCGTCCCGCCGAGCGGGAGTTCGGCCACCCGGGGCAGGGTGGCCAGCAGCCGCTCCCGCCCGTGCCGCACCTGAGCCGCGTAGCCTCCGAACTCCTGGCCGAGCGTGACGGGCGTGGCGTCCATCAGGTGGGTGCGGCCCGATTTGACCACCCGGGCGAACTCGGCGGCCTTGCGCTCCAGCGACTCCGCGAGGTGCTCCAGCGCCGGGACCAGGTCATGGGTGACGGCGGCGGTCGCGGCGATGTGGATCGAGGACGGGAAGACGTCGTTGGACGACTGGCTGGCGTTGACGTGGTCGTTCGGATGGACCGGTCGGCCCAGCCGCTCCCCGGCCAGGGTGGCGATCACCTCGTTGGTGTTCATGTTGGACGAGGTGCCCGAGCCGGTCTGGAACACGTCCACCGGGAACTGGTCGTCCCAGCGCCCCTCCGCGACCTCCTCGGCGGCGGCCGCGATCGCCTCCGCCGTCTCCTCGTCCAGCACCCCGAGCCGGGCGTTCACCCGGGCCGCAGCGGCCTTGATCCGGGCCAGTGCGGCGATGTGCGCCCGCTCCAGCCGCTGGCCGGACACCGGGAAGTTCTCCACCGCCCGCTGCGTCTGCGCCTGCCACTTCGCGTCGGCCGGCACCCGGACCTCGCCCATCGAGTCGTGCTCGATCCGGTACTCCTGCGCCTTCTCCTGCTCGCCACCCATCGCGCGCTGCACCTCCTGTACGGGCCCGACCGGCCCGGAACGGATCTTCGGTCAGCACAGCCGCGAACGAGGCCCGGGTATTTCCGGTCGGGGTGATCCGGTTCCGTTCCGCCCGTTCCGTTCCGCCCGTTCCGCCCGTTCCGCCCGTTCCGTTTCGGTGCGGGGCCGGGTGCCCGCGGCCGGTGCGGCCCGGTTCCCGGCCCCGGCTCGGCTCCTACCGGCGGGGCAGCTCGGCGCGGACCAGCTCGCCCGGGTCGGTACCGGCCTGGACGACGAGCTCGCCGCCCGGGGCCCAGACGCCGGAGCCGCCCGAGCTCTCCGGGTACTCGCCGGTCGCCCCGGCACAGGTCGCGAGCACGCACCACACCCCGTGGGCGGCGGCCCGGTCGCGGACGTGGCCGTCCCGGCGCTCCGCCTGGGCGGCGCCGGGCCCGTAGAGGGCGGAGGCGACGTAGGCGTCGATGCCGAGCGCGGCGGCCTCCTCGGCGTGCGCCGGGTCGGCGGCGTCCGCGCAGACGGCGAGGCCGAGCCGCAGGCCGTCCAGCTCCAGGACGACGGGCTTCCCGCCGGGGGCGAAGCGCTCGACCTCGGCGCCGTGCAGGCGCATCTTCCGGTAGGCGACCTCGGCGCCCTGCCCGGTGACCACCAGCGTGGCGATGGACTCGCGTCCGTCGGCCTCGGTGACGGGCGCCCCGACCAGGGCGACGGCGCCGGTCGCGGCGCAGGCGGCCACCAGCGGCGCGAGCCGGACGTCCGCCGGGTCGACGGCCGGTGCGGTCAGGTCGTAGCCGGTCAGCGACAACTCGGGGAACACCACCAGCCGGGTGCCCGCCTTCAGCACCGCCTCGGCGTGCAGGGCGACGTTCTCGGACACGGTGTCCGGACGGCCGGCGGCGGCGCAGACGGGCTGGGCGACGGCGACGGTCAGGGCTCCGCGGGCGGGCGGGTTCGCGGACGGGGCGGAGGCCGAGTCCGTAGCCGAGTCCGGCCGCGAGTCCGCGGGCGAGTCGGCGCGCGAGGACTCGGGTGAGGGCGTGGACGAGGGCATGGCGAAGCCTCCGGCGGGCGGGGTGGGGTGGGGCGATCGTGATCAACCGTGACCGTGATCAACCTATGCGCCCGTCGAGGACGTGGGCAACGGAGCCGGGACGAGGAGCGGTGCAGGTGGACGGGGCGCCCGGGGCCGATCGGGCCGATCTCACTCGAAGGAGTGAGATCCCCGGCGGGCGCTTCAAACTGCCGTGCGCCCCTTCATACGCTCCAGACCGGGCCGGGCGGACTCCGGCCGGACCCGGATCGGCGCAGCTCGGCCCGGGGGACCAGGACGAGGGGGCGGACGGACGGATGACCACAGGACACGGCCCGATGGGCGGAACGGGTGACGGAGCGGTACGGGAGGGGATGACCCCACTGAATGTCCCGACGGGCGCCCCGACGGACGCCCCGACGGACGCCCCGACCGACGCTCCGGCGAAGACCTCGGCGAAGACCGCCCCCGGTGGCCTCACCCGGCGGCAGCTGCTGGGTGCGTCGGCGGCGCTCGGCGGCGCGGCCTGGCTGCTGCGCGGCACCATCGGCCCGGACAGCGCCGAGGCCGCCGCGCCGGTACCGCCCGCGCTGCCCCCCGGCACCGAGCTCTACCAGCGGGTCTTCCAGAACTGGTCCGGCGAGATCCGCACCGACCAGCTGTGGACCTGCGCGCCCCGCACCCCCGAGGAGGTCCCGGCCCTCGCCGACTGGGCGCACGCCAACGGCTGGCGGCTGCGCGCCTCCGGGTACCGGCACACCTGGGCACCGCTCACCGTCGCCGCCGGGACCCCGGAGAGCGCCAGGGTGCTGCTGGTGGACACCAGTCGGCACCTCACCGCCATCGGCGCCGACTCGCCCGACACCGTCCGGGTGCAGACCGGCGCCACCATGGAGGCCCTGCTCGCCCACCTCGCCGACCGCGGCCTCGGCCTGACCGCCTGCCCGGCCCCCGGCGAGATCACCGTAGGCGGTGTATTCGCCATCGGCGGCCACGGCACCGCCGTCCCGGCCGCAGGGGAGGTGCGACCGGAGGGGCACGGCTACGGATCGGTCAGCAACCAGGTCGTCCGGCTCACCGCCGTCGTCCTCGACCCGGCCACCGGCCGCTACACGCTGCGGACCTTCGACCGCTCCGAGGCCGACAGCGCCGCCTTCCTGGTGCACCTCGGCCGTGCCTTCCTGACCGAGGTGGTGCTGCGGGCCGGCGCCGACCGGCCGCTGCGCTGCGTCAGCCGACTCGACATCCCGGCGAGCGAGCTCTTCGCCCGCCCCGCGGCCGGAACGGGAACCGGAACAGGCGCCGGCAGCGGAACAGGCGCCGGCACCGGGGCCGGTGCGGGTACCGGCGGGGGCGGGGGTCTCGGCGGAGTGCTCGGGGGAGTGCTGGGCGGTGTCCTCGGCGGTGTCCTCGGGAGCGGAGGAGGCCCGCGCACCCTCGCCGACTTCGTGGAGCGCGACGGTCGGGTGGAGGCGATCTGGTTCGCCTACACCGAGTACCCCTGGCTCAAGACCTGGAGCGTCACCCCGAGCAAGCCGCTCGCCTCCCTGTCCGTCGACCACCCGTACAACTACCCGTTCTCGGACAGCCTTCCGGAACCGGTCGCCCGGCTCGCCGGCGAGATCGTCACCGGCGCCTGGGCCTCGGCCCCGCTGTTCGGCCAACTCCAGTACCTGGTCACGAAGGTGGGACTCACCGGTGACATCACCGAAGTCCTGCTCTCCGGCGCCCTGCTGCGCCGACTGCTCAGCGGCGAGGTGCTCACCCACCTGCTCGCGGGCGGACTGCGGTCCGACCTCTGGGGGCCCTCGCGCACCCTGCTCCAGTACGTCCGCCCGACCACCCTGCGGGTCACCGCCAACGGCTACGCGATCCTCCTCAAGCGTGCCGACCTTCAGTGGGCGGTGAGTGAATTCGCCGCCTACTACCGGGAGTTGCTCGCCTCCTACCAGGCCCGGGGCGAGTTCCCGGTGAACGGCGCGGTGGAGATCCGGGTCACCGGCCTGGACGACCCGGCCTCCTCCGGCGTCCCCGGCGCCCGGCCCCCGCTGCTGTCCGCGCTGCGACCGCGCGCCGACCGCCCGGAGTGGGACACGGCCGTCTGGCTGGACGTCCTCGCCTTCCCCGGCACCCCCGGACTGGAGCGCTTCGCGCGGGAGTTGGAGCAGTGGCTACTGCGCACCTTCGACGGCTCCCGGGCGGGCCTGCGGGTCGAGTGGTCCAAGGGCTGGGCGTACACCGACGCCGCCGCCTGGTCCGATCCGGACCTGCTCGGCCGGGTCGTTCCGGACAGTCTGCGGGCGGGCGGCGGGCCCGGCTGGGACGAGGCGGTCGCCGTCCTGGACCGCCACGACCCGCACCGGGTCTTCGGGAATCCCTTCCTGGACGGTCTGTTGAAGTAGGAGGTGCCCCCTGCCGGAGCTGAGGAGTTGTCAGATGTGCTCCATGACGATCACCGCGAGGGTGTCCGGAGCCAGGGCGCGGAACACGTGCGGAGTGTCGCCCGGGTAGCTCACGTAGTCACCCGGGCCCAGCTCCACCGGCGCCTCCGTCGGCCCGACCAGCGCCCGCCCGGCACCGATCAGCACGTGCTCGACGGTGCCGGGCATGTGCGGATCGGAGGCCCGGGCCTCACCCGGCTGCGCCTCGATCCGATAGATGTCGCGCCGGGCGTTGGGCGGGCAGGAGGAGAGCGCGGTGGCGGCGTAGTCGGCGCGCTCGGAGTGGGTCACCGGGCCCTCGCCGGCCCGGATCACCTTGACCACCGGGCGCGGCGGGTCGACGAGCCGGCTGAACGGCACGTTCAGTGCGACGCCGAGCGCCCAGAGCGTCTCCACGCTGGGGTTGCCCGCGCCGGACTCCAGCTGGGACAGCGTGGACTTGGCGATGCCCGCGCGCCGGGCCAGCTCGGCCATCGACAGCCCGCTGCGCTCGCGCTCGCGCCTGATCGAGGCGGCGATCTGGCCGATCAGCTCGCCGCCGTTGGCGCCGCTGCCGGCGCTGCCGCTGCTATCGCTGCTGCTGGAGCGGCCGAAGCCGCCGGAGTCGTCGGAGCCGCCGGAGTCCGTGGCCGGGGTGCTCTGGTCACTCATGCTCGCCACTCATGCTTCCTCCTGGCCCCTTCCATGGCCGCCGGTGCGGCCGATGCCGCCGTTCATGCTGCCATGGCCGGTCGCACCGGCCGCCGTTCGCCCGATCGGTCCAAGTGTTCGCCTTGACGAACGACGTCGAGTCGGTTCACTCTAATGAACATGCGTTCGCTACTTCGAACACTGGAGCGTGCCACCCTCCGGGACGTCGCCCTGGTCTGCCTGGCCGATGCCCTGGTCGGCGCGTCCTTCGGCGCGATCAGCGTCTCCGGGGGCTTGCCCCTCTGGGTGCCGATCGCCCTCTCCGTCCTGGTCTTCGCCGGCGGCTCCCAGTTCGCGGCGGTCGGCGTGGTGCTCTCCGGCGGCGGCGCCCTCGCCGCGGTCGCCACCGGACTGGTGCTCAACGCCCGGCTGCTGCCCTTCGGCTTCACCGTGCCCGACGTGCCCGACGGCCCGTGGTGGCGGCGGCTGGTGGGAGCGCAACTGCTCACCGACGAGACCGTCGCCTTCGCCCTGCAGCAGAGCGATCCCCGTCGGCGCCGGGCCGTGTACTGGCTCTGCGGGGTCGCCCTGTTCGTGGTGTGGAACGTCTCGGTGCTGCTCGGCGCCCTCGCGGGCGGGCTGATCGGCGACACGGACGCGTTCGGCCTGGACGCGGCCTTCCCCGCGGTGCTGCTCGCGCTCGTCCTGCCCTCGCTCGCGGACCGCCGCACCCGTACGGCGGCGGTGGCGGGTGCGGCGGTCGCGGTCGCGGCGACCCCGTTCGTCCCCGCCGGGCTGCCGGTGCTGCTCGCCCTGGTCGGGCTGGTGTTCGCCGGTCGGCCGGTTGCGGGGGAGTCGGGTCGGAAGGCGGCGGACGGACCGAACGCCGCGGACGCGGAGAAGGAGAAGGTCCGATGATGCCGCTGTACGCCGTTCTGCTGCTCGCGGCCGGAACGTACGCCTTCCGACTGGCCGGGCCGTTGCTCGCCGGTCGGCTCGCCCTCTCGGAGCGGCTGCGGCACCTGCTGGCCGTCGCGGCGGCGGTGCTGCTGGTGGCCCTGGTCGCGACCGGCGCGCTGACCCAGGGGCACGGCTTCGCGGGGTGGGCCCGCCCGGCGGGCGTACTGGTCGCGGGAGTGCTCGCGCTGCGCCGGGCACCGTTCCCGCTGGTGGTCGTCGCGGGTGCGGCGACCACGGCGCTGCTGCGGCTCTGCGGGGCGGGGTGACAGCTGACAGAGTTTGAAATCTGTCAGCTGTTATCCGTTATCCGTTATCCGTCGGTTGTGATCCGTCGGCCGTGATCCGTGATCCGGTGCTCGTCGGCCGTCGGCCGTCGGCCGTCGGCCGTCGTCCGTTCGCCCTCAGCGGCCTTCCCCGGGCCCCTCGGCCAGTCGCTCCGCCTGCACCTCCGGCCGCTTGCTGTCCCACAGCAGCTCCCACACCTTGAACACGCAGTGGTAGTCGCGCATGCTCCCCTGGGCGATCAGCAGGTAGGTGTCCCCGTCGCGGAGCAGCGTCCGCCGTCGGCTGTTGAAGGGGTGCTCCGGGGTGTAGGAGGGGACGAGTCGCCTCAGCTCCTCGACGGCCTCCTCGCGGGTCCCCTCGACCTCGGCGAGCACCTTGCTCCCCCAGATCCGATCCTGGCCCATGCCCACCGTCTCCTCGACGACCAGCGCCCAACGTGCCATGTCCTGCCCCGCCCCTTCCCCTCCGGTTCGCTTCCGCTCGGCCGTACGCGCCCTCGGGCGCGCCGTCGGACGTGTCGCCATCCTCACTCGTTCACGCCCGCCCACCACCCGGCCGGGTGCGGAATACTCGCCGGTGTTCCGCCGGTGTCCCGCCGAGAGTACAAGGAGCTTCAGTGACGAAGCCGACCCGGATCGACCCGTCCGACCTGCTCGCCGTCGGCGATCTGCTCTCCGACGAGGAGCGGCTGATCCGCGACACCGTCCGCCGGTTCACCGAGGAGCGCATCCGCCCGCACATCGGCGAGTGGTTCGAGCGCGGGGTCTTCCCGGTCCGCGAACTCGCCCCCGAGCTCGGCGCCCTGGGCGTGCTCGGCATGCACCTCGACGGCTACGGCTGCGCCGGCGCCGACGCGGTGGCGTACGGGGTGGCCTGCATGGAGCTGGAGGCGGCCGACTCCGGGCTGCGCAGCTTCGTCTCCGTCCAGGGCTCGCTCGCCATGCGCTCGATCCACGCCTTCGGCTCCGAGGAGCAGAAGCAGCGCTGGCTGCCCGGCATGGCCGCCGGTGAGCTGATCGGCTGCTTCGGCCTCACCGAGCCGGACTTCGGCTCGGACCCGGCCAACATGCGCACCCGGGCGGTCCGCAAGGGCGGTGAGGGCGGCGACTGGGTGCTGTCCGGCAGCAAGATGTGGATCACCAACGGCAGCATCGCCGACGTCGCCGTGGTCTGGGCGCAGACCGAGGAGGGCGTGCGCGGCTTCCTGGTCGAGCGCGGCGCCCGCGGCCTGACCGCCACCGATGTTCACGGCAAGCTCTCGCTGCGCGCCTCCGTCACCAGCGAGTTGGCCTTCGACGACGTGGTGCTGCCCGCCGACGCCGTGCTGCCCGGGGTGGTCGGCCTGCGCGGACCGCTCTCCTCCCTCAACGAGGCCCGCTACGGGATCCTCTGGGGCACCGTCGGCGCCGCTCGCGACTGCTACACCTCCGCCCTGGACTACGCCAAGAGCCGGATCCAGTTCGACCGTCCGATCGCGGGCTTCCAGCTGACCCAGCAGAAGCTGGTCGAGATGATGCTGGAGGTCGAGAAGGCGTACCTGGTCGCCCTGCGGATCGGGCGGCTCAAGGAGCAGGGCGCCGCCCGCCCGCCGCACATCAGCTTCGGCAAGCTCAACAACGTCCGCACCGCCCTGGAGATCGCCCGCAGTGCCCGGACCGTCCTCGGGGCCAACGGCATCACCACCGAGTACCCGGTGCTGCGGCACGCCAACAACCTGGAATCGGTGCTCACCTACGAGGGCACCAGCGAGATCCACACCCTGGTGCTCGGCGAGGCCATCACCGGCGAGTCCGCCTACCGCTGACGGCCGCCCGTCCGCCCTCGCCGCATCTCTTCGTCCCTCGCGGCCCGGGAAATCCGGTGGCCGGGCCCGTCGTGGCCCGGCTACCGTCCCCGCCATGACCAGCAGGTTCGTCCCGACGCAGCCCCCGACCACCACCCTCTGGCGCCCCACCGGCCCCGAGGAGCTCGCCCTGGTCGAGGCCGCGGACCGGCGCGCCTGGCCGCCCCGCCTCCCCGAGCAGCCGATCTTCTACCCCGTCCTCAACGAGGACTACGCGATCCGGATCGCCCGGGACTGGAACGTGCCCGCCTCGGGCGTCGGCTACGTCACCCGCTTCGAGGTCGACACCGCCTTCCTCGCGCGCTACCCCGTTCAACGGGCAGGCGGCCGGACGATCCTCGAACTCTGGGTTCCCGCCGAGGAGTTGGACGAGTTCAACCGGCACATCGTCGGCCGCATCGAGGTCGTCCACGAGTTCCGCCCACAGCCGTGACGCGGCCGGCCGCCGACAAGTCGCTGCCGCCCGCGGTCTACCCGGACGGTTCCCGGCTGCCGCGCACCGGACCCTCCTGACCCGCTCCCGGACGGCAGTCCCGGACCCCCGTGCCCGCCCCCGGACGGCAGCGGCGGAACTCCGCCCGGGGCCTGGGAACGCCCGTCCGACACTTCGTGGACACCTGACGTTCGGCGGTGGGACGCCGACCGGTACGGCGGTCGGTGAACCATGGCGCGGTCGGCGGCGCCCTCGGCGGGCGCGGCCGGGTGCGCACGACCGAAAGGAACCCCCATGTCCGCTGCCCAGTGGCCCCGCCCCCGGGTGCTCGTCGTCGGGATCGACGGCGTCCGCCACGATTTCCTCGCACAGGTGCCGATGCCCCGCCTGCAGGAGGTCGCCGAGGCCGGGTTCCTGGTACCGGTCACCGTCGCGGACAGCACGCCCACCATGTCCGGGCCGTGCTGGGCCACCATCGTGACCGGCGTCGAGCCCGCCAAGCACGGGGTGTGGGGCAACCACCTGGGCGGCAACCGGCTCGACGTGTTCCCCGACTTCGCCACCCGCCTCGCCCGGGGCGACCGCCGCCGCACCTTCGTCGCGGCCGGCTGGGACCCGCTGATGATCAACGAGTCCGGCGGCCCGCTGTTCCGCGCCCCCGGCCGGCTCTCCTACGTGGCCCCCGCCGAGGACACCCCCGAGGCCTGGGAGGCGGTGGACGAGGAGGTCACCCGGGAGGCCGTCCACGTCCTCGGCACCGCCGACCCCGAGGCGTCCTTCGTGTACCTCGGCGCCGTCGACGAGACCGCCCACTTCCTGGGCTGCGGCGACGAGTACCGCGCGTCCATGCGCACCGCCGACGAGCGCCTCGGCCGCCTCCTCGACGCCGTCCGGGGCCGGGCGACCCACGCCGAGGAGCAGTGGACGGTCATCGTCGTCACCGACCACGGGCACGTGGACGCCGGCGGCCACGGAGGCCGTACGGCCGAGGAGCGGACGGCCTGGGTGGCCTGCGCCGGGCACGACATCCCGGCCGGTCCGCCCACCGGCGAGATCCGTCATCCGGACGTCGCCGCGCAGGTGTACGCCTCGCTGCTGCGTCCGATCGACCCGCACTGGACCCTCGACGGCCGCCCGTTCCCGGTCGCCCGTCCGGTACCGGCGGCGGTCTGAAACCGCGGCGGCCCGAAGCGGTGGTGGCCCGAAGCCGTGGTGGTCCGAAGCGGCGGCGGCGGGTGACCCGGCTGCAGCAGGCCGGGCTGCGGCGGCTCCGGGCCTGAGCGAGGCTCGATCGGGGCCCGGGCCGTTCTCGACCCGGGCGTGCCAACCTGAGCGCCGGAGCGGCACGGACCCGGCGACCGGTGGTGCCGGGGCCTGTGGCTCAGGGATCCGCAGGTCCGGGACCCGCGGGGCCGGAATTCGCAGGTCCGGAATCCGCGGGCCTCAGGGTCCCTGCCGGAGGACATACGCCTGAAGGTGGAGAAGGTACCCCGTGGGTCGGAGACAAGTTCGCGACCTGGTGGTGACGATCCGACGGGTCCGGACGGGCCACGATGGTTGCACCAGACGGCGGAGCACGCCGACCGGGTCGGTGACGCGGACCTGAGCGGCCGCCGACAGCGAAGACGAGCGGCAGCGGCACGAGCGGCAACGGCCGCATCGGTCACGACACGGAGAGGACAGTCGGGCATGAAGGGCATCGTGAGCAAGGTCGCGCTGGGAGTCGCGGGTACCGGCATGGCTGTCGCCGTGGCGGCTGTGGCAATCGGCCCGCGGGTGTCCGACTGGTACGACGAGCACCACCAGCAGCAGGGCGCGTACGAGACCGGCACCCAGGCCAAGGCGGACCGCCGTTCGATGCCGACCTGGCTGCCCGACGACGCCTCCGGGGTGAAGTACCTGATGTCCACCACGGGCGACGACCGCCTGCTGCGCGCCACCCTCCCGGAGGGCCGGCTGCCCGCCGGCTGCACCGCCGGGCTGCCGGGCAAGAGCGCGCACCCGGTGCCGCAGGCGCTCAAGGCCGGCTGGTTCCCCGAGAGCGTCGCGACCAAGGCCACCGGCACCTGCGGGCACTACAACGTGGCCCTGACCGGCAACCAGCTCTACGCCTGGCAGGACGGCGCCGCGGTGCAGGCGGCGCTGCGCGCCGAGCACGTCGCCAAGCGCTGAGTCCGGCGACCGGCCCCGGGGGCCGCCCGCCGGCCGGGCGCCGGCCCTCCCGAGCACTGCCGAGGACTCCTCCCGGCCACCTCCGGCCCGGGGAGCGGAGCGGAACGGAACGGCCCGCCGGGCACCGGAAGGTGCGGGCGGGCCGTCGTCGTGTGCGGGCCGGGCCGGGCCGCGGGGCGACCGCCGGACGCACCCCCACGGCCGAACAGCGTGCACCCCCGCTGTCGGAACCGGCCCGGGCTGCGATAGGACGGAGCGCGAACGAACCCCGCGTCACCCGTCCGTAAGGAGAACCATGCCCGGCCCGACCGTCGGCCCCACCGACGACACGTCGACCGCTGCCGCTCCCGCACCCGCCACCACTCCCGACCCCGCGTCCCTTGCCGCCCCGGCTCCGGCCCCGGCCCCGGCCCCCGCCACCGGCCGGGCCCGGCCCGGCTGGGCCGTGATCGCCGCCCTCGGCGGGATCGCCGCGCTCGGCCCGCTCACCACCGACCTCTACCTCCCGGGCCTGCCCGCGATCGCCGACGACCTGGTCGCCCAGCCGGCCGCCGTCCAGCTCACCCTGACCTTCTCGATGCTCGGGGTCGCGGCCGGTCAGCTGCTCTTCGGGCCGCTCAGCGACCGCTACGGGCGCCGTCGGCCGCTGCTCGCGGGGCTCGTCCTCTACACCCTGGCCAGTGTGGCGTGCGTGTTCGCGCCGAACCTGACGGTGCTGATCGTCGGCCGCTTCGTCCAGGGCGCGGCCGGCTCCGCCGGGCTGGTGATCGGGCGCGCCGTCTCCCGGGACCGCTTCCAGGGCGTGGCACTGCTGCGCTTCCTCGCCTCGATCGCCCTGATATCCGGGCTGGCGCCGATCCTCGCCCCGATCATCGGTGCGCAGCTGATGCGGTTCACCTCGTGGCGCGGCACCTTCGGCGTGCTCACGGCCCTCGGACTGCTGCTCACCCTGGTCTCGTTCGGCGTGCTGCGGGAGACGCTGCCGCCGGAGACCCGGGACCGCGGCGGGGTCGGTGCGGCCCTGCGGACGATGGGGAGGCTGCTGCGCAACCTGCCGTTCCTCGGGCTGGCGCTGACCAGCTCCCTCGCCTTCGGGGCGCTCTTCGGCTACATCAGCGGATCGTCGACGGTCCTCCAGGACGTGTACCAGGTCTCGCCGCAGACCTACAGCCTGCTGTTCGGGCTGAACTCGTTCTCGATCGTGGTGATGACCCAGGTGAACGGACGGGTGCTGGCGCCGCGCTTCACCCAGCGGGCGCTGATGCTGGGCAGCCTCGCGGCGGCGGTCGCCGCCGGGGCGGCGCTGGTGCTGCTGACGACGGTGTGGGACTTCGGGCTGGCCGGGTTCTGCCCGCCGCTGTTCGTGATGATGGGCAGCCTCGGGGTACTGCTGCCGAACACCGCCGCCCAGGCGCTCGGCCTGGTCGAGCCGCAGGTGGCGGGCACGGCGTCGGCCCTGCTGGGGACGGGCAACTTCCTGTGCGGTGCGGTGGTCGCACCGCTGAGCAGCCTCGGCGGTCGGCCGTCCGCCGTGCTGCTGGCGCTGGTGGTCCTGGTCTGCGGGGTGCTGGCGACGGTGGCGTACCTGGCGCTGTGCCGGCCGGAGCGGATGCGGGCGGCGGGCGGCTGACGGGCGAACAGCGGCGAACGGACGCCGACGAACGGACGACAGGGAACAGATAACAGCGAACAGGTAACAGCGAACAGGTAACAGCGAACAGGTAACAGGGATCAGCGAACGGAAGGCGAATGACAGCTGACAGAAAATGAAATCTGTCAGCTGTCATCCGTCATTCGTCACCCGAAGCGGACTCAGGCGATGGAGAAGTCGTCCCCGTACACGTTGCCCTGGCCGTACCAGCCGTGCAGGTACACGGTGACGGTGCCGTTGGCGCCGGTGGTGAAGGGGACGGACAGCTTGGTCCAGCCGGAGGAGCTGGTCCAGGCGCTGGCGGTGGCGCCGCCGCTGACGCCGACGTAGGCGTAGTTGCCCTGCACCCAGCCGCTCAGGGTGTAGCTGGTGTTGGGCTTCAGGGTGACGGTCTGCGAGCACTCGCCGGTCTGGCCGGCGGTGGCCGCCGCCTGGAGCGCCTTGGCGCCGGAGTGGACCGGGGTGGAGACCACGGCGCCGCCGCTCTGGCAGGTCCACGGGGTCAGGCTGCCGCTCTCCAGGTCACCGTTGACCAGGCCGGTCGTCGGGCCGGCCCCGGTGATGGTCAGGGTGTAGGCCGCGGTGTGGCTGCCGGAGGGGCCGGTGGCGGTGACGCCGAGCTGGTAGGTGCCCGGAGTCGCGGCCGAGGTGGTGCTGATGTTGAGCGTCGCGCTGTTGCCGGTGGTGACGCTGCCAGGAGTGACGGTGGCGTTGATGCCGATGGTCGGGACGCTGATGACCGAGAAGTTGACGGTCTGCGCCGAACCTGCGGTGGTCGCCGTCGTGATGGTGGCGGAGGTGGACGAACCAACCGCGACCGTACCGGAGTTCGGGTTCACGGCGACCGAGAAGTCGTTGCCGGGCTGGGTGCCGGTGACGTTCAGGGTGAAGGTGCCGGTGTGGCTGCCGGAGGCCGCCGAGCCGGTCACCGTGATCGGGTAACTCCCGGGCGTCACGCCGGAGATGGTGCTGATGTTGAGCGTGGCGCTGTTGCCGGCGGTGACGCTGCCGGGGGTGACGGTGGCGGTGACGCCGGCCGGGGCTCCGCTGACCGTGAGGTTGACGCTCTGCGCCGAGCCCGCCGTCACGGCCGTCGCGACGGTCGCCGAGGTGGACGAACCGGCGGCGACGGTGGCGGAGTTCGGGCTGACCGACACCGAGAAGTCGTTGTTCACCGTCGAGCCGCTGGTGAACGGCGCGAAGATGTGGCTGAAGTCCCAGGTGTTCTGGGTGATCCCGGAGCAGTTGTCGTTCCCGGCCGTTCCCGGGCAGCCGCCGTTGTCGCGCTGGAGCGCCCAGAAGGACAGCGTGTTGATGCCCTTGGCGACCGCCCAGTTGTACACGGTGTTGGCGTTGGCCAGGGTGAAGGTCTCGGCCGGGCCGAAGTCGTCGACACCGATCATCTCGATGATCCCGATCGAACCCCACAGCTGGGCGGGGGTCTTGGACGGGTAGAGCTTGGCGAGCTGGTTGTAGAGGCCCTGCGCGGAGGTCTGGGTGTCGGCCGCCATGTCGTGGGTGGCGTTGTCGTAGTAGTCGAAGGTCATCATGTTGACGACGTCGATCCGCGCGTTGTTGCTGACCGCGTTCCGCAGCACCGCGAGGCCGCTGTCGGCCAGTCCGGAGGGGGTGGTCGGCAGCGTGTAGGAGAACTGGATGGTCCGGCCCTTGGTGGCCGCCCAGTCCTGGACGAGCTTGATCGCCTTGTTGCGGCGGTCGATCCCGCCGCTGTTGGTGAGCGAGTTGTCCTCGATGTCGAGGTCGATCCGGCTGACGTCGTAGGTGGTGATCACGTTCTCGAAAGCGGCCGCGATCTGGTTGACGTCGGTGCAGCTGTCGGCCAGCTCGGTGCCGGTGTTGTCGGCGGTGTAGCCGCCGAAGGACGGGATCACGTCCCCGCCGTTGGCGCGGATGGTCGCGATGTCGGCGCCGAAGGTGGAGGAGGACACCGGCTTGGAGGTGTCGCCGTTCCAGTACGGCGTGCAGGAGCCCTTGGTGGCGGCCTGGAGGAACGCCATGGTCAGGTGCTTGGCGCCGGACTGGGCGGCCAGCTGGGCCGGGCTCTGGCCGGTCCAGGACTCGAAGTAGGGGGCGAAGACCCGGCTGGGGAGCGGGGTGGCGGCCTGGGCGGAGCTCGTCCCGGCGGCGACCAGGCCGGCCGAGGCGGCGAGTGTGGCGCAGGCTGTCAACACGGCCTGGACTGTTCTGCGAAGGCGCATGGATTCTCCAACAGACTTGGTGGGGCAGGACGTTGGGGAGGTGCGGTCGGTCCGGGCGGGGCGGCCGAGTGAGGTCGGCCGCGATCCCGGGACCGGGGCGGGTATCGGGAGTGCGGGCGTGCGGGCGTGCGAACGCCCACCGGCTCGCGCGGACGCGGGCGGCGTGCGCATGCGCGCCGTACGGAGCGGGGGTGGAGTGGAGCATGGCAGGGCAGTGCCTCAGCCGCCGGTGGTCACACCCCCACAGTGCATCCCGGTCGGATCGACATGCTTATGTTTGGACTAGACCACTGGTCTGTCAAGAGACCTAACAGTTCGTCAGCACACGGTCCGCGTGATGAAAGGGGGTGGGAGGGGGCCGGTGCCGGTGCCGGTGCTGGGGTCGGTGCCGGTGTCGGCGAGAGGCCCCGTAACGAGAAGACCGTGGCCGCGCACCCGGAAGGGGGCGCGGCCACGGCAGCCCGGCGCTCAGGACACCGGGCGGTTCATGGTGTCGCGGTTCCGTGGACCTGTCGGCCCGGATCGGTGGCTTGGACCAGGATCAGTGGCCGGAGTCAGCGGGACGGCGGGCAGAGCGTGGCGAGCAGCGCCTCGTTGATCTTCGCGGCGGTGTCCGGGCCGAAGCCCTGCGGGTGGTCGGCGGAGGTGAAGCGCTGGTTGGCCAGGTCGACCAGCTTCTGCTTGTCCTTGGGGAACTGGTACATCGACTGGCACTGGTTGCGCGCCCGGTCCACGGCCTGGTCCGGCTTGCCGCCGACGATCGCCGGGTCGATCGCGTCCAGCGCGGACACCAGCTTGGTCGCCAGGTCGGTGCCCGGCTTGGCGGGCAGCCCGGCGTCGGTGGGCGGGGCGGGCTTGGCCGGTGCGGGGGCTCCCGAGGCACCGGCGTCGGGGGCGGGAGCGCCGGTGGCGCCGTCGGCCGTGGGGGTGGCCGAGCCGGGCGCGGGAGCCGCCGGTGTGGTGGCGGCGTCGGAGGGCGCGGGGGTCGATGCGGCGGAGGCGGTGGGGGAGCCGGCCGCGGAGGTGGCCGAGCCCGAGCCCGAGCCCGATCCGGAGCTGGAGCAGGCTGCGAGGCTCACCGCGGCGAGTGCCGTGAGGGTGGCGGCGAGGAGACGAGTGCGCATGGCGCCCAGAGTGTCATGTTCGCGGCATGGAAGGGAAGGTGTCTCCGGTGGCTCAGGAGGATCGCCGGAACGGCGGGCGGCGGCCCGGAGGAAACTCCTCCGGGCCGCCGCGTTCATGATCCGCGGGCGTCCGCGGGCGTCAGCAGGTATCCACGAGCGTCCGCGCGCATGCACGGGCGTCCGGGGGCGTCCGCGCCGGACCGCCGTCAGCCGAGCCCGTTGGACTTCAGCCAATCCTTGGCGACCGCCGACGGGTCCTCCTTGTCCACCGAAACGCGCTTCATCAGAGCCACCAGCCCGGCGGTGTCGAGCTTGGCCGACACCGCGTTGAGCGCCGCCGTCGCGGTCGCGTCCACGCCCGCCTTGTAGACCAGCGGGGTGACGTTCTGCGCGCCGAAGATGTTCTTCGGATCGGCCAGCGGGACGAGCTTGTACTGAGCGATCTTCGGGTCGGTGGTGAACACGTTGCCGACCTGGATGTTGCCGTCCTTGAGCGCGTTCGCGGTGGTGTCGGCGGTGGGCTTCCACTCCTTGAAGGTCAGTCCGTAGACGTCCTTGAGCTGCTGCTCGCGACGGTTCTTGAACTCCGGCGGCCCGCCGATGGTGAACTCGCCGGCCTTGGCGGCGAGGTCGGCGATGCTCTTGAGGTTGTCCTTGTCGGCCGTCTCCTGGGTGACGCTGAGCGAGTCCTTGTCCTCGGCCGGGGACGATTCGAGGAGGCCCAGCGAGGCGGGCAGCGTCGTGGTGAGCGCCGTGTTCACGTCCTGGGTGGTGGCGGCGGTGGACTTGGGGTCCAGGTAGGCGAGCAGCGAGCCGTTGTACTCCGGCAGGACGGTCAGGTTGCCGCTCTGCAGCTGTCCGTAGAGCACCTCGCGGCTGCCGATGTTGAACTTCTCCTGGACCTTGACGCCCTTGGCCTTGAGCGCCTGCGAGTAGATCGACCCGAGCAGGACGTTCTCCGGGAAGTTGGCCGAGCCGACCACGACCGTCGACCCTGAGCCGCCTGAGCCACCCGAGCCGCCTGCCGGGGCCGAGGCGCTCGACCCCCCGCCGAGCGGGTCCCCGCCGGAGGATCCGCAGGCGGTGGCGCCGAGGGCGAGCGCGGCGAGGGTGCCGAGGACGACGGCGCGACGGCTTCGGTTGATTGTCGACATGATGACAAATGTCCTTCCGGAACGGGAGGTGAGGGGAGACGGACGTCAGTGGGGCCGCTGCTGGGCGCGCACCCCGGGCGGGAGCGCGAACCGGGCGAGCAGGGCGAAGAACAGCTGGGCGGCGACCGCGAGCAGCACCACCAGCAGCGCGCCGCCCACGGTCACGGCGTACTGGCGGGTCGCCAGCCCGTCGATGACGTAGCGGCCGAGGCCGCCCAGACCGACGTAGGCGGCCACCGTGGCGGTCGCGATCACCTGCACGGTCGCCGTGCGGAAGCCGGCCAGCAGGGTCGGCGCGGCCGAGGGCAGGCAGACCTGCCGCAGCACCTGGGGGTGGGTCAGCCCGATGCCGCGGGCGGCGTCCCGGACGTCCGGGTCGGTGCCGCGCACCCCCTCGACGGCGGCCACCAGCAACGGCGGCGCGGCGAGGGCGACCAGCGGGATCAGCACGGCGGTGTCGCCGACCCCGGCGAGCAGCACGGCCAGCGTCACCAGGCCGAGGGTGGGCAGGGCGCGGGCGGCGCCCGCGAACGCGGTCACCACGGTGACGCCGCGCCCGGTGTAGCCGATCAACAGCCCGAGCGGGACGGCGAGCAGCGTCGCGCACAGCAGGGCCTCGCCGGAGAGCAGCAGGTGCTCGGCGACCCGGTGCGCGATCGAGTCCGGCCCGCTGAGGTGGTCCGGGGCGGTGAAGAAGTCGCCCAGCCAGTTCAGCCAGTTCACGAGCCGGCTCCCTTCTCCCGGACGGCCCAGGGCGCGAGCAGCCGCCGGGCGGTGACCAGCAGCAGGTCGACGGCCAGTGCCAGGACGGCGATCAGCGCGATGCCGGCCACGATCGGGGTCGGGAAGGTGCGCTGGAAGCCGTCGACGAACAGGTAGCCGAGCCCGCCGCGGCCGACCAGCGCACCCACGCTCGCCAGCGAGATGCTGGACACCGCGGCGACCCGCAGTCCGGCGATCAGGTACGGCACGGCGGCGGGCAGCTCGACCGAGGTCAGCCGGTGCCACGGCCCGTACCCCATCGCGGTCGCGGCCTGCCGGACGGCGTCCGGGACGGCGCGCAGTCCGTCCACGGTGGTCGGAAGCAGCACGGCGAGGGCGTAGAAGGTCAGCGGGATCATCACGGTCGCCTGGGTGGCGAGGCCGGTGTACGGGATCAGCACCACGAACACGGCCAGCGAGGGCAGCGCGTAGACGATGTTGAACACGGCGGACAGCGGCTGGTACAGCCGGGGGTAGCGGGCGCAGGCCAGGCCGAGCGGGACGGCCAGCAGCAGGCCGATGAGCACGGGGACGAGGGCGATCACGGCGTGGTCGGCGAGCAGGTGGCCGAGGTAGCCGAGGTGATCGCCGATCCAGTACCAGCGGACGATCGGTTCATCGTCCACCATCGACTCCGTCCGTGCCGTCCGTGCCGTCCGTGCCGTCCGTGAGGCCGGTGCCACTCGCGCCGCCCGTGTCGCCCGTGCCGCCCGTGCCGCCCGTGTCGCTCGCGTGGCTTCCGGCGATCGGGGACTTGTCGATGCGGACGGGGGCATCGGCGGCCGGCGAGCCGGAGGCGTCGGGCCGCAGCGCGGCGAGGACGGCCTCGCGGCTCGCGGTGCCGGTGACCCGGCCGTCGGCGTCCAGCGCCACGGCGACCCCGGCGGGGGAGAGGACGGCGGCGTCCAGCGCGGTGCGCAGGGTGTCGGTGTCCGGGTGGAAGCCGGCCGTCGGCTGGAGTTCGGCGACGACGGCGTCGCGGTCGATCCAGCCGATCGGACGGCGCTCGTCGTCCAGGGCCAACTCCCAGCCCCCGTAGCGGAGCCCGTCGCCCACCGGGCGGAGCTCGACGGCCCGGGCGGAGCGCAGGCCGAGGCCGCGCAGGCCCCGGTCGCGTCCGAGGAAGGCGGCCACGCCCTCGTCGGCGGGGGTGGTGAGCAGGGTGTGCGGGTCGGCCAGCTGGGCGATCCGTCCGCGCTCGCGGAGCACCACCACCTGGTCGCCGAGCCGGACGGCCTCCTCGATGTCATGGGTGACGAACAGCACCGTCTTGTGCAGCTCGGACTGGAGCCGCAGCAACTCCTCCTGGAGCCCGGCCCGTACCACCGGGTCGACCGCGCTGAACGGTTCGTCCATCAGCAGCACCGGCGGGTCGGCGGCCAGCGCCCGCGCCACGCCGACCCGCTGCTGCTGGCCGCCGGACAGCTGGAACGGGTACCGCTTGGCGGTCTCCGGTGCGAGTCCGACCAGTTCGAGCAGTTCGGCGGCGCGGGCGCGGGCCTTCTTGCGGTCCCAGCCGAGCAGGTAGGGGACGGTGGCGATGTTGTCGATCACCTTGCGGTGCGGGAAGAGCCCGGCCTGCTGGATCACGTACCCGATGCCACGGCGCAGCTTGGCGGGTTCCAGCTTCGCGACGTCCGTGTCGTCCAGCAGGACCCGGCCCGAGGTGGGCTCGACCATTCGGTTGACCATGCGCAGCAGGGTGGTCTTTCCGCAGCCGGACGGGCCGACCAGGACGGTTATCCGACCGGTCGGGACCTCCAGGTCCAGGCCCTCGACCGCGACGGTGCCGTCGGGGTGGCGCTTTCCGGCGCCCTCGAATCTGATCACGTGGGAGTTTCCTCGTCAGGGCGCCCCGGGGAGGCGGCGCCTGGGTCGTTCGGTCGTTCGGTCGGGTCGTTCGGTGACGGCGGTTTCAAGCGCCCGGGCGTACTTCCGCCCGCGTGGCTGCCCAGCTTTGGACCGGCGGAAACTCTGATCAGACTATGACCTGCATCATCTCCTGTCCTTGATTTACCGCCCGGCACGCGGTGTGACCGCGACCTCAGCCGCCCTGACGGGTCGGCAGACCGGAGGCCGCCCAGCCCACGAAACCGCCGTCCAGGTCGGTCGCCCGGTGCAGCCCCAGCTCGCGCAGGGAAGCGGCGGCCAGGCTGGAGGCGTAGCCCTCGGAGCAGACCACGATCACCTCGACGTCGTAGCCCGAGGCCTCGGGGATCCGGTGACTGCCCGTCGGATCGAGCCGCCACTCCAGCACATTGCGCTCGATGATCAGCGAGCCGGGGATCTCCCCCTCGGCCGCCCGCTGCGCCGCCGGACGGATGTCCACCAGCAGCGCGCCGTCCAACTGGGCCTGGTAGGCCTCGCGGGCGCGCGGCCGGTGCACGCCCTGCCGGGCCCGCTCCACCAGGTCGTCGATCGTGGTCACCATTGTTCCGGTCCTTCCTCGGAGGTGCGGACGAGCCCGCCGGCCCGCAGGTCGTAGTGCGCCATCGAGCTCAGCGGCGGCGAGTAGGCGTGCAGGGTGACGGCAGGGCCGACGGCGGTGTTGCGCACGTCGTGCACGTACTCGGGGCCGAAGGCGCGGGCGGTGCCGGCCGGGATCCGCCGGATCAGCAGGCCCTGCTCCGGGCCGCCGAGGGACAGCTCCTCCAACTCGCCGAGGGCGACGGTGAAGGCGCCGCGCGAGCCGCCGTGGTCGTGGAAGCCGGTGGACTGGCCGGGCAGCCAACTGATCAGCCACACCTCGTGGTCCTCGTCGGCCGCCAGGCGGCGGTACCAGCGCTCCTCGGTGGAGAGGCGGACGTGGTGGATCCACTCGTCGGGCCGCTCGGCCAGCTCGCGGACGATGGTCCGCAGGGTGCTGGGGGTGAGCGGCGCGGGGGTGTCCCCGGCGGGCGGCGGCGGTGGTGGTGGCTCGGGGGCGCTCGCCGGGCTCGCGGAGCCGGCGGCGGTGGTTGTGCCGACGGTGTCGGCGGTGGTGATGCCGGCGGTGGTGATGGCAACGGCGTCAGCGTCGGTGCCGGTGGCGGTGCGGGTGTCGGAGCCGGTGTCGATGTCGGCTTCGGGGCCGGTGGTCGGGCGGGTGCGGCGGCTGATGCTCGGGCTCGGGCTCATGGGGCGTCCTCGGGTGCGGCGGGAACGTCGGCGGGAAGCGCCCGGCGTCCGGTGGCGTCGGACGGGCGCGGGCCGACGGAGCGGCTCGGCACGAACGGGTGCGCCGGGGCGGGGCAGGAGTCAGAACTGCGGGTGCGGGTGCGCGGCGCGGGACCTGGCGGACGTCACAGGGCGGGACCGGCGGGGGAGAGCAAGGTCAACAGGCACAGATGGAACTCGCCTGGCGTCGCAGATCGACGTGCAGGCGGCAGACCAGAGTGGCGCCGGAGTCCATGCGCCGGATCTTTCCCGAGCGAACCGGACGAAGTCAAGCCGAGCCGACGGCCCGCCGCCGTCCGTTGCCGGTGCCGGGCGGACCCGTCGGCCGCCGGTCGGACCGTCCTTCGAGCACTTCTCGACCGTCCTTCTCGACCGTCCCTCGTCCACTCCTCGGCCTCTATTCCTCGACCAGGTGGCGCGGAACCGGTGGACCCGTGGCGGGCGGCGCCGACGCGGTGTCGCCCGTCGGTTGCGCGGGCACCGACCCGCCGGCGCCCGGCGCCGGTCCGGCCAGTGCCTGGTCGGCCAGTGCCTGTTCGACCAGGGGCGCGGCCTGCTCGCCCAGGTGGCGGCCGAGTGTCTGGTAGGCGTCGAACTGCTGGTGGTCGAACCACTGGTCGCTGGTGCGGTCGTTCGGGAAGGCCCGGTTCGCCATCGCGTAGGCGTGCAGCTCGTACGGCATGTCGGGGGTCAGCACCGCCTGGAGGAGGACCAGCCGGCCGTGCCGGACTGCCCCGGGCCCCTCGTCCAGGTCCGGGTAGTGGATGTCCCCGGTGATCACCGCCCGGGCCGAGAGCCGGGCGGACAGCTGTGCCGCGAGCCCGCGCAAGGGAGGCCGGCGGCCCGCGCGGCCGTTCGTGCGGTCCTTCGCGCCGTCGTCCGCGCGATGGTCCGCGCCGTCGTCCGCACCGCCGCCCCCGGCGGGTCGGTCGGTGGGCCGGTCGGCGGCGCTGCCGGGGATCAGCAGTTCGGGCTCGTGCAGGGTGATGACGACGCCCAGCTCCTCGCGGGCCAGGGTGATCGCGGCGGCCAGCTTGACGGCGTAGCCCGCGTCCCCGCTGGCGTCGATGCAGACCGCCGTGCCCACCCGGTGCCGCAGCAGCTCGACCAGCCCGAGGTTCTCGTAGTGGCCGCCGTCGGTGGTGAGCAGGAAGCGGTCGTCGGCCGGGAACCGCCCGATCAGCTCCCGCAGTTGGTACGGGAGGCGGCGGACGGCCGGCTGCGCGGGGCGGCGCCAGTCCGGTGGGCCGGACCAGTCCGGGCCGAGCACCGCCGGGTTGGGCAGCCATGTGCCGAGGCGGGCGTTGGTCACCGCGAAGAGCCGCTGGTGGACCCGGGATTCCCGCCCCATCGCGGAGGAGAAGGCCGCGCCGGACACGGCCATCGCCGACTGCACGGTGAGGTCCCGGGCGATGTGCGGACGGGTGCGCCGCTCCAGCAGGTCGGTGCGCGCGTACCCGATGTCCGGACCGCCCACGTAGTCGTACGAGAGCGAGAAGGAGACTGCCGGACGACCCGGCGGTGTACGGGAGTTGCCCGACAGGTTGGCCGCCGCCGAGAAGATCACCTGGGGGAAGTCGGGGCGCCGGGCGCCGTAGTGGCTCAGCCAGGTCTGCTCCCGGAAGAAGTGGTACGGGCGGGCCACCGACCCGCCGCTCTCGGTGGCGCGCCGGACCGCGAACGCCGAGGCCAGTCGCAGCCGGTAGAACGGGTGCAGGCTCATCCAGGTCTGGTCGAGGTTCAGCCCTACCGCGCCGAGCAGCAGCGGCAGCAGCACCTGGACGGCGGTCGGCCAGGCGTACCCGGTGGCGACCGCCCAGCCGAGGGCCAGCAGCGCACCGGCCGTCAGCGCCAGGAGGGCGGACCACACCACGAGGGTCCGGGGCAGGCCGGCGGCACGACCGTCGCGGGGACGGCCCGCGCCGTGACCGGTGCCGCCGTCCGCCGTGCCCGCCGTGCCCGGTGGGGTGGCACCCCGGCCGGGCGACCGGCGGTCGCGCCAGAGTATGCCGAGCAGCAGCGCCAGGTAGCTGAGCGCCACGGTCAGGCCGAGACCCGCGCCGGTCAGCTGCGGCCCGGCCGCCAGCGCCTGCTGCAGCCGCACCGCGCCCCAGGCCAGCTCCGGCACCGCCAGTACCCCGACGGCCAGCAGGGCGGCCAGCCCGAGGAGGCCGAGGTTGGCCCGGCGCAGGGCGCGCGGCAGCACCGTCTGCCAGCCGAGCGACGGGAAGGCCAGCAGCCAGAGCAGCCAGCACCCGGCGGCCGTGGCCAGCAGCACGCCGAGGGCGGCGAGCGCGGGCACCCGGAACTCCAACGGGCCCGGTACGGCGTCGGTGTGGCGCAGCCCGGCGGCCGCCAGCTGGCTCAGGTCGGTGAGCGGCACGGCCCGGTAGCAGCGGCTGAGCCCGAGGCCGAGCGTCAGGACGGCGGCCAGCAGCAGGGTGAGCGCGGACAGGACGCCACGCAGCAGCGTCCCGAGGGCGACCAGCCACTCGCCGGCGCCGTCGGCGACGTACTTGCCGTGCCGGCGGAGGTGGTCCTCCTCGGGGGAGCCGGGTTCCATCACGGTGTCGGCCGTCAGGCCCGAGGCGGCGTGCACGGGACTGCCGGGTGCCGAGTCGCTGAGCGCGAGCTGGAGCGCGCCGACGGTGTAGCCACCGCCCGAGACGGAGACGAGGTAGCGGGCCCGTTTCAGCCAGGGCCGCAGCGACTGGAGCGCGCCGAGGGTGACGCAGGCCGAGCGGATGCCGCCGCCGGAGGCGCAGAAGCCGAGTTCGGCGGGTTCGCGGCCGGGCGGCACCCGGGCGGCGTCGCGCCAGCGGGCGTGCCGGACCGGGGTGTCCCGGGCGCCCGGCGGGCCGTGGGCGTCCGGAGACGCGGCGGCGGCCGGTGGGGCGCCGTGCCGGGTGGCGATCGGCCAGGGCGGGATCAGCGCCGGGCGCTCGGGGGAGTCGGTGCCGTGGGCCTTCGCGCTCGCCCGCGCCGGTCGGAGCCCGCGTACGGCGCGGGTGGCGGTCGCCACCAGGAGTCCTGCCGCGACCGCCCCGGCGGGCAGGAGCAGCAGCCATTTGACGGTGGCGAGCGCGGTGGCGGCGGCGAAGGGGGTGTCGGAGGGGGTGCCGGAGCCGCCCGTGCCGGGGCGGAGGCCGTCGAGCCCCGCGCGCAGCAACGCGTCCTCGCCGAGGTCGCAGCAGGCCGCCAGCAGTCCGGCGCCGCCGACCGCGAGCGCCGGCAGCCGTCGGCGTGCCGGTCCGAGCAGGTACCCACCGAGCAGTGCGGTGGCGAGCAGCGTCAGCGCGTAGCCGCCGATCAGCCAGCCGTCGGCGCGCAGTGCGGCCAGGTGGTCCGCGACGCGTCCCCCGACCACCGCCTCGGCGGCCGCACGGGAACCGGCCAGTTGGAGGGCGACGTCCTGTACCTGCGGTGCCAGGTGCCGGAACAGCAGCCCGCCGAGGACGACCGGGACCAGTGCGCCGAGGGCGAGCAGCAGGCCGGCCCAGGCGGGCAGTGCGGGCGACCGAGCCGCGGGGCTTCCGCCCGCCGCCGTACCGGCCGGAACCGTGCCTCCGGCCGCGCCTCCCGCCTCGCCTCCCGCGGTGCCTGCTGCTCCCGCACTTTCCGCCGTTTCCGCCGCGGAATTCCGCACCACCGTCATCGTCACCCCCGCTCGGTCGCCTCGATCCCCCGTGACCGAGCCGTCGAACTCGTATGAAACCAGCGAGGACTGACGGTCCATCGCGATCCACAGCGAAGTTCACGCGGCTCTTACCCGGCCATCGCCATGTGCGCACCCCGGGCGTTCGGTTTCACTCGAACGAGTAAGGAGGCGAGTCTCGGGGTAGATCGTCTTTTCATCGCACCCGGGACCACCCGCGTGTCCGCGCAACAAGATCTCCCCAGACGCGTTTCCGTCAACGTATTGTCAGGCCACCGAGGCCGGGCCTACCGTCTACAGATCGCTTTCTACGCACGTAGACCCTGTGGTTCCCCGAGCGGAACCGCGGGTCAGACCCGCCCCGTCAACCCTCAGACCGCGGGCCCGACCGCACGGCCGGACCGCGGAGTTGCGGAGGTACCCATGTCGCAGATCGTCCGTGCCGCGCTCGTCCAGACCCGCTGGACCGGCGACCAGGAGAGCATGATCGCGCTCCACGAGCGGTACGCCCGCGAGGCCGCCGCCCAGGGCGCGAAGATCATCGGCTTCCAGGAGGTCTTCAACTCCCCGTACTTCTGTCAGGTCCAGGAGGCCGAGCACTACCGCTGGGCCGAGGCCGTTCCCGACGGCCCGACCGTGCGCCGGATGCGGGAACTCGCCCGCGAACTCGGGCTGGTGATGGTCGTCCCGGTCTACGAGGAGGAGCAGCCCGGCGTCTACTACAACACCGCCGCCGTCATCGACGCCGACGGCAGTTACCTCGGCAAGTACCGCAAGCACCACATCCCGCAGGTCAAGGGCTTCTGGGAGAAGTACTACTTCAAGCCCGGCAACCTCGGTTGGCCCGTGTTCGACACCGCCGTCGGCAAGGTCGGCGTGTACATCTGCTACGACCGCCACTTCCCCGAGGGCTGGCGCGCCCTGGGCCTGGCCGGCGCGCAGATCGTCTACAACCCCTCGGCCACCAGCCGCGGCCTGTCCGCCTACCTCTGGCAGCTCGAACAGCCCGCCGCCGCCGTCGCCAACGAGTACTTCGTCGCCGCGATCAACCGCGTCGGCACCGAGGAGTACGGCGACAACGACTTCTACGGCACCTCCTACTTCGTGGACCCGCGCGGCCAGTTCGTCGGCGACGTCGCCTCCGACAAGGAGGAGGAACTCGTCGTCCGCGACCTCGACCTCGGCCTGATCGAGCAGGTCCGCCAGCAGTGGGCGTTCTACCGCGACCGCAGGCCCGACGCCTACGGACCGCTCGCCGAGGCGTGAGGAGCAGCGCGATGACCACCAACGACGTGCGGGCCGCCCGCGACCCGCACCAGCGCACCGTCGTCCGCGGCGGCCTCGTCATCACCGCGACCGAGGAGGTCCACGCCGACGTCCTGATCGAGGGCGAGCGCATCGCCGCCCTCGCCGCCACCGGCAGCTCCGCCGCCGGGGCCTGGACCGCCGACACCGTCATCGACGCCACCGGCCACTACGTCATCCCGGGCGGCGTCGACGCCCACACCCACATGGAACTGCCGTTCGGCGGCACCGCGGCCTCCGACACCTTCGAGACCGGCACCCGGGCCGCCGCCTGGGGCGGCACCACCACCATCGTGGACTTCGCCGTCCAGCCGGTCGGCGGCTCGCTGCGCGAGGGCCTGGACGCCTGGCACGCCAAGGCCGAGGGCAACTGCGCGATCGACTACGCCTTCCACACCATCGTCTCCGACGTCAACGACGCCGTGCTGAAGGAGATGGACGCCCTCGTGGACTCCGGCGAGTCCACCTCCTTCAAGCTCTTCATGGCCTACCCCGGCGTCTTCTACAGCGACGACGGCCGCATCCTGCGCGCCATGCAGCGCGGCGCCGCCAACGGCGGGCTGATCATGATGCACGCGGAGAACGGCATCGCCATCGACGTCCTGGTCGAGCAGGCGCTCGCCGCCGGGAGGACCGCCCCCCGCTACCACGGCGAGGTCCGCCGCGAACTGCTGGAGGCGGAGGCCACCCACCGGGCGATCAAGCTCGCCCAGGTGGCCGGCAGCCCGCTCTACGTGGTGCACGTCTCCGCCGCCGCCGCGCTCGCCGAAATCGCCCAGGCCAGGGACACCGGCCTCAACGTCTTCGGCGAGACCTGCCCGCAGTACCTCTTCCTCTCCACCGACAACCTCGCCGAGGAGGGCGCCGACGGCTTCGAGGGCGCCAAGTACGTGTGCAGCACGCCGCTCAGGCCGCGCGAACACCAGGAGGCGCTCTGGCGCGGGCTGCGCACCAACGACCTCCAGGTGGTCTCCACCGACCACTGCCCGTTCTGCTTCGTCGGCCAGAAGGAGCTGGGCCGGGGCGACTTCTCGAAGATCCCCAACGGCCTGCCCGGCGTCGAGAACCGGATGGACCTGCTCCACCAGGCCGTGGTGGACGGGCACATCAGCCGGCGCCGCTGGGTCGAGATCGCCTGCACCACCCCGGCCCGGATGTTCGGCCTGCACCCGCGCAAGGGCACGATCGCCCCGGGCGCCGACGCCGACCTGGTGGTCTACGACCCCACCGCGGTGCAGACCGTCTCCGCCGCGACCCACCACATGAACGTGGACTACTCGGCCTACGAGGGCCGCCGACTCACCGGCCGGGCAAGGACAGTGATGTCGCGCGGCACCGTCGTGCTGGACGACGGCGCCTGGCTCGGCCGGGCCGGCCACGGCGCCTTCCTGCGCCGGGACACCTGCCAGTACCTGGTCTGAGCCCTCTCCCGCTTCCCGCCCCTCCCGCCGTGCGGCGTCACCTGGCGCCGCCTGCTCGCCGTTCCACCGCTCGCCGTCCGACCGCTGTCCGCCCGCCGCTCCGATCCGGTCGGTGGCCGGTCGGCGGCGGGCAGAACCCTTACCTGGAGCCCTCCATGGACATCGGCCTCGTCCTTCAGACCGACCCGCCCGCCCGGCTGCTCATCGACCGGATGATCCGCGCCGAGCAGGCCGGTTTCAGCCACGGCTGGACCTTCGACTCCTGCGTGCTGTGGCAGGAGCCCTTCGTCATCTACAGCCGGATCCTCGCCGAGACCGAGCGGATGACCGTCGGCCCGATGGTCACCAACCCCGGAACCCGCACCTGGGAGGTGACCGCCTCCACCTTCGCCACGCTCAACGACATGTACGGCAACCGGACCGTCTGCGGCATCGGCCGCGGCGACTCCGCCATGCGGGTCGCCGGACGACGCCCCGCCACCCTCGCCCGGCTCTCCGAAGCCATGCGCGCCATCAAGGAGTTGGCCGAGGGGCGCACCGCCGAGGTGGACGGAACCGAGATGCACCTGCCGTGGGTTCGCTCCGGCGCGTCGCTGCCGATCTGGATGGGGGCTTACGGCCCGAAGGCACTGAACCTGACGGGCCGTCAGGCCGACGGTTTCATCCTGCAGCTGGCCGATCCGTACCTCACCGAGTTCATGATCAAGGCGGTACGGGCCGCCGCCGTCGAGGCCGGCCGGGATCCGGACTCGGTCACCGTCTGCGTCGCCGCCCCGGCCTACGTCACCGCCGACGACTCGCCCGAGGCGCTCGCCCACGCCCGGGAGCAGTGCCGCTGGTTCGGCGGGATGGTGGGCAACCACGTGGCCGACCTGGTCAGCCACTACGGCGAGCACTCCGACCTGGTGCCGGAGGCGCTCACCGAGTACATCAAGGGCCGGCAGGGCTACGACTACAGCCACCACGGGCGGGCCGGGAACCCGGACACGGCCTTCGTCCCGGACGAGATCGTCGACCGCTTCTGCCTGATCGGCCCGCCGGAGGCGCACCGGGCCCGGCTGGCGGAGCTCCGCTCGCTCGGCGTCGACCAGTTCGCCGTCTACGCCATGCACGACGCCATCGAGGCCACCATCGACGCGTACGGGACGGACGTCATCCCGCACCTGTGACGCCGGCCCGCGCAGTTCCGTGTGAAGTCCTGCCCGTGCCGTCGATCGTGACCATCCTGTGCGCCTGTCTGTGAACCCGGCCGTGAAGCCGACCGTGTACCTGCCTGTGAACCCGGCCGTGTACCTGCCCGTGAAGCTGCCTGTGAACCCGCCCCTGACCCCAACCTGAGCCCGGCCGCTGATTCGGCCGCGGCGGACGGGAGTTGTCCGTGTCCGGAACCGAAGCCAGTGGCAGCAGACAGCTGCACCACTCCGACGGCCGGGTCGAACTCGGCCCGGCCGACGGACAGTTGCCCCCCAACGGATTCACCAGCGACGACCTGCGGCCGGTCCCGGTGGCGCGGCGCACCTGGACCACGTACAACTTCCTCGCGCTCTGGGTCGGCATGGCCCACAACATCCCGTCCTGGACCCTGGCTTCGGGCCTGGTCGCGCTCGGCATGGACTGGAAGCAGGCGGTGCTGACCATCGCACTCGCCAACCTCGTCGTGCTGGTCCCGATGCTGCTCACCGGGCACGCCGGCACCAAGTACGGCATCCCGTTCCCGGTCTTCGCCCGCGCCTCGTTCGGGCTGCGCGGCGCCAACCTGCCGGCCCTGCTGCGGGCGGCGGTGGCCTGCGCCTGGTTCGGCATCCAGACCTGGATCGGCGGCGAGGGCATCTTCCTGCTGGCCGGCAAACTGCTCGGTGAATCCTGGCGCACCGCCGGTGAGTTCGGCGGACACCCGTGGACCCAGTGGCTCTCGTTCCTGCTGTTCTGGCTGATCGAGATGGCCATCATCGCGCGGGGGATGGAGGCCCTGCGGCGGTTCGAGAACTGGGCGGCGCCGTTCGTCATCGTCGGCGCGCTCGCGCTGCTGGTGTGGATCACCGTCAAGGCGGGCGGGCTCGGACCGCTGCTCGACCAGCCGTCCAGGCTGGGGTGGGGCGGCGGCTTCTGGAAGGTCTTCTTCCCGGCGCTGATGGGCATGATCGGGTTCTGGTCCACGCTCGCGCTGAACATCCCCGACTTCACCCGCTTCGGCGGCAGCCAGCGCGCCCAGATACGCGGGCAGGCGCTCGGCCTGCCGACCACGATGACGCTCTTCGCGTTCCTGTCCGTGCTGGTCACCTCTGGCTCCGAGGCGGTCTACGGGGTGCCGGTGTGGGATCCGATCCAGCTGGCCGCCAAGATGGAGAACCCGGTCGGCATCCTGTTCGCGCTGCTGACCGTGCTGGTCGCGACGCTGTCGGTGAACATCGCCGCCAACGTCGTGTCGCCCGCCTACGACCTCGCCAACCTGCTGCCCCGCCTCGTCGGCTTCCGGACCGGGGCGCTGATCACGGGGGTGGTCGGGATCGCGATCCTCCCGTGGCGGCTGATCTCCGACCCGCACGTGTACATCTTCACCTGGCTGGGCGTGGTCGGCGGCCTGCTCGGCACCGTCGGCGGAGTGCTGATCGCCGACTACTGGGTGCTGCGTCGCACCCGCCTCCGGCTCGCCGAGCTGTACCGGCCGGGCGGGGCGTACTGGTACGCGGCCGGTTGGAACTGGAGGGCCGTCACGGCGCTCCTGGTGGGTGGCGTGCTGGCGGTCGGTGGCTCGTACTCCACCCTTGACGCCGATGGGGCGAAGCAGGGTCCGTTCCCGGCGGACGGCCTGATCCCCGTCCTCAAGCCGCTCGCCGATTACGGCTGGGCCGTTGGGCTCGCGGCGGCGGCCGTGGTGTACCTGGGGCTGAGCGGGCTGTTCGGGAGGGGAGTTGCGCGGGCGGGGGAGGGCTGACGGATGACGGCGAACAGCTGACAGATTTTGAAATCTGTCAGCTGTCGGCTGTTCGTCGTTCGCCGTCGTTCGTCGCCTGTCGCCTGTCGCCTGTCGCCTGTCGCCTGCCGCCCGTCGCCCGCTGCCGCCGGTCGCTCCTCACCCGGCCGCTGCCGCCGCCCGGTCGACGGCGGCGAGGACTTTCGCGGTGCCGTCCTCGACGGCCAGGGCCGTCGCGACGGCCCTGGCGCGGGTGCGGTAGCGGGGGTCGTCGAGGGTCAGGCGGAGGGCGGTGGCGAGGCGGGCCGGGGTCAGGGTGCGCAGCGGGACGGGACCGGGGGAGACGCCGAGCAGGGCCAGCCGGGCGGACCAGAACGGTGCGTCGAGCTGGGCGGGTACGGGGACGGTGGGTCTCCCGGAGCGGAGGGCGGCCGCCGTTGTTCCGGCGCCCGCGTGGTGGACCACGACGGCGGTGCGGGGGAAGAGCCAGTCGTGCGGGGTGTCGCCGATGGTCAGGACGGAGTCCGAGTCCTCGGCGGCCAGTTCGCTCCAGCCGGACTGGAGGAGGAGGCGCACCCGGGCGGCGCGGGCGGCGGCGAGGACGGTGGCGGTGAGCCGCTCGGGGTCGGGGACGACC
Source organism: Kitasatospora sp. NPDC127116 (assembly GCF_042677365.1). Lineage (NCBI taxonomy): Bacteria > Bacillati > Actinomycetota > Actinomycetes > Kitasatosporales > Streptomycetaceae > Kitasatospora > Kitasatospora sp. NPDC127116. The sequence continues at coordinate 20,209 of NZ_JBHXTL010000004.1, read as the reverse complement.
AGGCTGCCGAAGCCGACGAAGACCGGCGGCGGTCCGGCGGCGAGGAAGTCGAGCAGCCGGTCCGGGGGTGTCCAGTCCGGCCGCTCGGGCGGCCACCAGTAGCCCGCCACGTCCAGCCGGGGGTGCCAGTCGGCGGGCCGGGGCACCACCAGCGGCGAGAAGCCGTGCAGGACGGGGTGGTTGCGACGGGCCCGGGCGACGCCGAGCGGCGGCAGGCCGAGCCGCTGCCGCAGCCCGCGGACGGCCGGCCCGAAGAGCTGGTCCGTCGCGGCCTGGACGGCGTGCCCCGCCAGCAGGTTGCCGGACCGGCCGAGCGACCGGGTGCCGGTGACGGCGGGCGCGAACTCCCGGGTGGGGGAGAGGGGCTGGAGGTACAGCCCGATGCTGGGGATGCCGGCCGCCTCGGCGGCGACCTGGCCGAGCGCGCTGGTGGTGCTGGTGGTCAGCAGCAGATCGGTGCCGAGCGCCGTGGCATCGGCGATGCCCTCGCCGAGTGCGGGCATGAACCTCCTGGCGAGCCGCAGGAGTTGCAGGATTCCACTCGGTCCGCTGCCGGCCCGCAGCAGGCGCCGGCCCTCGGCGGAGGCGAGTTCGGCGCGCGGGTCGACCGGTAGCGGGCGGAACTCCAGCCCGGCGGCCCGTACGGGCCCGGCGAAGGTGTCGTGGGTCGCGACGGCCACCTGATGTCCGGCCGCCCGCAGGCGGACGCCGAGCCCGGTGAAGGGGGCCACGTCGCCCCGGGAGCCGGCGGTGGCGATCAGGATGCGCATGGTCGCAGTATTTCGGCGTCGGCGGCGGGCAGGAAGGGCGCCACGCGCGGGGGTGGCCCGGCCCCACCGACCGGTATCGAACGCCGGCCTGCAGGTGGCGGGCGCCGTGGCTGACCACGTGGCGGACCCCGTCCGATCCCTGCGGTGGGCCGGGCGGCCGAACCGGGCGGCGGAACCGGGTGGCGGGCGGAGGCGTCCTTCCGGGCAGAGCGCACGGGACGGGGCCCGGGGCGCCGCGGACGGGAGGGGATGTCGGAATGAGCATCGTCGCGTGGATCGTGCTGGGCCTGCTGGCGGGTGCGCTGGCCAAGCTGCTGCTGCCGGGGAAGGACCCGGGCGGCCTGATCGTGACCACCCTGATCGGCATCGCCGGATCGTTCGTCGGCGGCTGGATCGCGTCGCACTTCCTGCACCGCTCGGTCACCGCGCACTTCTTCGACGCCGCGACCTGGGTGTCGGCGATCGGCGGCGCCCTGGTGCTGCTGATCGTCTACCGGCTGCTGTTCGGCAACTCGCGCCGCTGACGGCCGGGTTCGTTCCGTCACCGGTACCCGGGAGGCCATGGGGCGGCCTGCCGTGAGGGGGTTCGCCGCCCGGAGCGGCCGCGCCCGGATGGCCGGTTCGCACCGGTCCTTCCGGGCGCTGGAACGGTGCGGGGCTCTCGTACGTCCTTCCGGTCGGACCCGGGGGCTCGACGGGGTCGTCACACCGATGACGCAAGGGGCGGCGGATGAGCTGGATGGCGTGGATCGTGCTGGGCCTGGTGTCGGGGACGCTGGCCAGGATGGCGATGTCGAGGGGTGAGCGCGGCCTGATCGGCAGCACCCTGATCGGGATCACCGGCTCCTACATCGGCACCTGGATCGTCTCGAACTGGATGCACGGGGCGGTGAAGGTGAGCTTCCTCGACATCACGACCTGGGTGTCGGCGATCGGCGGCGCGATGGTCCTGCTCCTCGCCTACAAGGTGTTCCGCTTCATCACCCGCCGCTGACCACCGGACCGCGGCCGGCGGCCCCGGCGGCCCCGGACGCCTCGGTGACCCAGTCCGGGAGCGGCTCGCGGGCGGCGAGCCAGCCGGGCGGCACGTCCGCGAGTCCGGTCCGGGCGGCGACCACGCCGGCGGCGATGGCGCAGGTGGTGTCCTTGTCGCCCCAGCCCTCCAGGGTGTGCCAGACGGCCTCGGACAGCGAGTCCAGGTGCCCGGCCGCGGACCAGAGGGCGAACGGCACGGTGTCCGGGGCGGAGATCAGCGTCCCCGAGCCGAGCACGCCGGCGGCGTGCCGGACGCTGGTGTGCCCGGGCAACCGGGCGGCGATCCGCAGCCCGGAGCGGACCTCGCAGTCCGGCAGCCGTCCGGCGACCTCGGTCAGCAACTCGGCCCGGCCGGGCGGGCTTCCGCCCCGGCTCCGGACCGCCAGCGCCGCCGCGAGGGCGACCGCCACCGCGCCGGCGACCGCCTCCGGGTGGAAGTGGGTGGTGAGCGCCTGCAGTTCGGCCTGCCGGACCACCGTGTCGAGGTCGTCGGCGAACCAGGCCCCCAGTGGGGCGACCCGCATCGCGGCGCCGTTCCCGTGCGAGCCCTGACCCTCGAACTGGCCCGCGGTGATGGCGCGCCAGTCCCCGCCGGCGCCGATCCCGCGCAGGACCCGGTGCATCGACGGGCCGTACTTGCGGCCGTACTCACGGGCGTACTCGGCGGCGAACTCCCGGGCGAGCGCGTCCGGCCGGACCTCTCCCGCAGCGAGCAGGTGGCGGACCAGCACGAGTGCCATGGCGGTGTCGTCGGTCCAGTGCCAGGGCGCGCGCCGGACCAGGCGGGCGGCCAGCGCGGCGGGTGCCTCGTCCGGCGGGACCGAGAACCAGCGGTCGCCGAAGGCATCGCCGAGGGCGAGTCCCTCCAGGCTGTCCAGGACCGGGCGGGCCGCACGCATGTCATCCTCCGAGTGAGATCAACTGTGCGCGGCAGTCTGCCGGACGGGCGGGGCGCCGGCGAACGGATTTCCCGCCGCTCGCCGGCGCCCCGGGTGCTGACGTGCCGTCACTTCGCCTTCAGGCCGCCGAGGACGAGCTTCCAGACGGCCTCGAACCGGTCGTCGACCCCGGGCGTGGACCAGGTGGACGCGTAGGCCGGGTCGTGGAAGGGGCCGGTGGCGTCGAAGACGGCGCGGGCGGTGTTGCGGATGTGGGCGAGCTTGAACTCCTTGCGCTCCGTGCCGTCCGTGACGATCTGCGCGATCTGGTCGACCAGGGTGTCGACATGGGCGTTCACCAGGCCGCTGTTCTCCTCGACCAGCACCATGTAGGTGGCGAACAGCTCCGGGTCGTCCAGCGCCTTCTTCCGCTTGGCCGTGAACAGCGTCCTCAGCCAGCGGTGCAGTCGCTCGGAGGCGGGGCCGCCCTCGTTGGAGACGGTCGCCAGCTCGTGGTGCGCCTGGTCCAGCCAGCGCTGGGTGACCGCCTCGCGCAGCGCGGCCTTGCTGGGGAAGTGGCGGTAGACGCTGCTGTGGCTGACGCCGAGGATGCGGGCGACGTCCACGACGGTGGCCTTGGCCGGGCCGAACCGCCGGAGGACGTCCTCCGCCGCGATCAGGATCTGCTCGGCGGTGAGTGTGGTGTCCGTGGTCACGGGGAGGTCCGTCCTTTGGATCGTGCGGTTGGGTCGTGCGGTTGGGTCGTGCGGTTGGGTCGTGCGGCGCCGCCGGTGGTGCGGTCAGTGCTCGCTGTCCAGGTGGGCCATCTGTGCGGCAGCGTACCGGTCACCTGCGGCGGCGCCGGCGGGTACGGCGGCCTCGACGGCGGCGAGATCGGGCCCGGTCAGCGTGACGTCGAGCGCGCCGAGGGCCTCGGTCAGACGGTCCCGGCGGCGGGCGCCGACCAGCGGGACGACGTCCTGCCCGCGCGAGGCCACCCAGGCGATGGCGACCTGGGCGACGGTCGCGCCCCGCGCGGCGGCGATCTCGCGCAGGGCCTCGACCAGCGCCAGGTTGTGGGCCAGGTTCTCGCCCTGGAAGCGCGGACTGTGGCTGCGGAAGTCGGTGCCGGCGAGGGCGCGTTCCCGGTCCCAGTGGCCGCTGAGCAGGCCGCGGGAGAGCACGCCGTACGCGGTGATGCCGATGCCGAGCTCGCGGGCGGTGGGCAGGACGGCGGCCTCGATCGAGCGGGAGAGCAGCGAGTACTCGATCTGGAGGTCGCTGATCGGGTGGACGGCGGCGGCCCGGCGCAGGGTGTCGGCGCCGACCTCGGAGAGCCCGATGTGGCGGACGTAGCCGGCCTTCACCAGGTCGGCGATGGCGCCGACGGTCTCCTCGATCGGGACGTCCGGGTCCAGACGGGCCGGGCGGTAGACGTCGATGTGGTCGGTGCGCAGGCGGCGCAGGGTGTAGGAGAGCGCGGTCTTGGTGGCGGCGGGGCTCGTGCTGTAGCCGAGCCACTGGCCGTCGGGGCCGCGCTGGGCGCCGAACTTCACGCTGATCTGCACGCTCTCGCGGTCGCGGCCGCGCAGCGCTTCGTGGATCAGCAACTCGTTGTGGCCCATGCCGTAGAAGTCGCCGGTGTCGAGGAGGGTGATTCCGGCGTCGAGGGCCGCGTGGATGGTGGCGATGCTCTCGGCCTCGTCGGCCGGGCCGTACAGGTCGGACATGCCCATGCAGCCGAGGCCGAGGGCCGAGGTGACCGGCCCGGTGGTGCCGAGGGTGCGCTGGGCGGGGCGGGTGTGCGGGGACACGGGGACTCCAAGGGGCGGGTGCGGCGCTGGGAGGCGGGGGCAGGGTGGCCCGGATCCCACTGTGGCACGACAGCGAACAGATTTCAAAATCTGTTCGCTGTCGTCTGTTATCTGAAAGTTGAACTCTGTCTGTTGTCATTTGTTCGGACGAACGCCCCTGGATCAGCCACCCCCGCCGCAGCTGCCCGGACGGTCGCGGCACGGCTGCCCGCCGGCCGTCAGCGGGCGACCCGGCTGCGGTTCTCGTACGCGAAATCGGTGAACTCGGGGTGGCGGAGCATCCACCCCTTGATGAAGGGGCAGGTCGCCAGCACGGCCAGGCCGCGGGCGCGGGCGTCGTCCAGGGCTGCGCGGGCCAGCGCACTGCCGATGCCCCGGCCCTCGAAGGCGGGCTCGACCACGGTGTGCGGATAGACCACCAGCTGGTCGCCGCGCAGGTACTCGGCGAAGCCCGTCGGCCGGTCGTCCTCCCAGGCCTCGAAGCGGTTGCGGGCTTCCACGTCACGTACCGAGAGGGCCATCGAGCCTCCTCACCGCCGGAGAGTCGCGGTCGGGCCCGGCCCCGGTCCGTCATCGGGCGACCGGGGCCGCCCCGCCCGTCGATCGCCGGTCGTCCCCGTGCCCGTCCCCGTCCCCTCCGTCTCCGCCCGCTCCGTCCACGTCTTCTTGGCGGCGGCCGTCGGCTCACCGGCCGCGCCCCCGACCGGCGCCCAGGCCTCGCGTCCGCCCGGCGCCCGCAGCAGGTAGGCGCGGGCGGGCGGCACGTTGCGCCACACCGTGCGCTCGCCCAGGCCGTACGCCGCCTCGAACCCCCGCAGCAGCCGCACCACCGCCCGGTGGCGGGCGCCCCGACGGGGGCCCGAGGTGAGGATGCGCGCCGTCGTCGTGCCGAGGTACCCGAAGTACGTCAGCTCGCCACCGGGCGCCAGCAGCCGCAGGTAGAGGTCGAGGATGTCGCGCACCCGCGCGGGCTCGAAGTTGGTGAACGGCAGCCCGGACACGATCGCGTCGTACCGCTGCGCGCAGTCCTCCGGCCGGGCCCCCTCCGGTTCCGCCGCACGGGACTCCGGAAGCTCCTCGACCCGGCAGGCCGACAGCCGCAGCCCGATGCCGGGGTGGCGCGCGGCCAGGACGGGGTCCTCCCGGAGCCGCTCGGCGAACCGCGGGTTGGCCTCGACGACGTGCAACCGGTCGCCCGGGCGCAGCACTCGGGCGAGCCGGCGGGTCACCACGCCCGTTCCGGCGCCGACCTCCAGCACCGAGATCGGACGGTTCGGGCGGCTGGTGACCGGTACCACCAGCGCGTTCACCAGCTCAGGGCCGCTCGGGGCCAGCGCGCCGGTGTCGTGGAAGGTGCGCAGGGCCTCGGCGAGGAACAGCAGGCGGTCCCCGTCGACGGACGAACCGTACCGGGGGGAAAGGGACTTGGTGACGTGGTGGAGCCGTTCACTGGTCATGACGTCGACGCTAGGCAGCACGGGGCCGCCGCGAATCGGCCGGTCAGTGGCGCCGACCCCCGACGAAAGTCGAGGGTGCGGTTACCCGGAAGACAGAGGTGTTCCACGGTCGAGCGCCCCTAGCATCGAGCCCGAGGTACCGAACACCGAACGTGCGGAAGGCTTTCGGGGCGGGGGGAGAGGAAAGGAGGAGCGTCATGCGCAGGAGTGTGCTCGGCTGGTACGGGCCGGACCACCGGGCCGGGACCGATACCTTGTTGCTGCTCGGAGTGCTCGGCCTGGGCATCGAGGAGGCGTTGGTCCAGTGGACGCACTCCGACGGTCCACTGCGCCTGCCGCGTACGGTCGTTGCCGCACTCGCCGCGCTCTCGCTCGTCTTCGCCCGCCGCTACCCGGTGGCCTCGGCCGTACTGCCGGTGCTCACCGGCGGGTCGTTCAACCGGGCCTTCCCCGGCCTGTTCAGCGTCTTCCACCTCGCCTACCTGGGCCGGACCGGCCCGGCGGTGGCGGGCGGCGCGGCCATCGTGGTGGGCAGTGCGGCGGGTGCGGATTCGCTGATCGGCTGGGCCGGCACCGCCGGGTCCCAACTCCTCGTCCAGGCCGCCGTCCTGGCGGTCGCCCTGTGGCTGCACGGCAGACGGGTGCTGATCCGCACCCTGCACGAGCAGGTCGACGCGCTGCGCCGCGAGCGCGAGCTGCGTGCCGACCAGGCCCGAGCCGCCGAACGCGCCCGGATCGCCCGGGAGATGCACGACGTGCTGGCCCACCGGCTCAGCCTCCTGGTGCTGCACGCCGGGGTGCTGCGCGACCAGGCCAGGGCCGGCACCGTCGCCGCGGACACCGACCGCCTCACCCACCGACTCGAACTGCTGCGCACCACCGCCGCCCGATCGCTCGACGATCTGCGCGACGTCCTGGGCGCGCTGCGGGCCGACCCTCCGGCCCCGCACGCCGCGGGAGACGATCCGCCCGTGCCGGCCGAGGCCGGGAGCGTCCCGGCGCCCGCCCTGCGCGACCTCACCGAACTCGTCGGCGAGGCGAACCTGGCCGGCCAACGGGTCGAACTCGCCCTCTCGGGAGACCCGGAGACCATCCCGACCACCCACCGGCTGGCCGTGCACCGACTGGTCCAGGAGGCGCTGACCAACGCCCGCAAGTACGCGCACGCCGCGCCCGTCACCGTCCGGGTCGGCTACGGGGCGCCGGCGACGACGGTCGAGGTCCGCAACGGCCCGGGCGAGGCGATGCCGGACGGGCCGGGTGCCGGCGGCGGGTACGGGCTGGTCGGGCTGGCCGAACGGGTCGAGGCCCTCGGCGGCCACCTCGACGCCGGTCCGGAGGGTGGCAGCGGCTTCCGGCTCTCCGCCCGGTTGCCCGCGCCGGACCGCCCGCCGCAGCTGGTGCCCGACCCGGCTCCCGCCCCGGGCGAGGGTTCGCCGCCGCCACCGGGGCGCGCGCCGTCGGACCCGGCGCGGGCGTCTCCGGGACCGGAGCGTTCGATGGAACCGGAGCAGGAACCGAAGCAGCAGCCGAAGGGTGCCGCATGATCCGAACAATGGTGGTCGACGACGACGCGCTGGTTCGCCTCGGCCTGGTCGACCTCCTGGCCCAGGACCCGGCACTCACCGTGGTCGCCGAGGCCGCCGACGGGCTGCAAGCCGTCGAAATCGCCGGCAGCCGGCGGATCGACGTCGCGCTGATGGACATCCGGATGCCCCGGCTCGACGGGATCGCCGCCACTCGGCGGCTGCGCGAACTCCCGGACGGCCCAAGGGTCATCGCCCTCACCACCTTCGATCTGGACGAGTACGTGTACCAGGCGCTCGCGGCCGGGGCGGACGGTTTCCTGCTCAAGGACACCCCGCCCGCGGAGATCGCCCGGGCTGTCCACGTCGTCGCGGGCGGTCAGGGGATGCTGCACCCGGCGGCCGCGCGGCGGCTGATCGACCGCTACCACCGGGTCGGGGCACCCCGGTCGGTGGCCGCCCGTCACCGGGTCGCCGGGCTCACCCCGCGGGAGACCGACGTGCTGCGCGAACTTGCCGACGGCCTCTCCAACGCCGAGATCGCGGGCGTGCTCGGAATGCGCGAGAGCACCGTCAAGGCGCATGTCAGCCGGATCCTGACCGGGCTCGGTGTCGGCAACCGGGTCCAGGCGGCGCTGCTCGCACGCGACGCCGGGCTGGTGGGCGACGGTGGCTGAGGACGAGCGGCGGAGAGTGACTGCGGCCGGGACCGCGCACCGGGGTTCCGGTCGGTCGCGCACGCTCGCACACATTCGTGCACGTCCGTACCGGGCCTGCTCCCGCCGTGCAGGGGTGCCGCCCTGTCGTGTCCGGGAGGGCAACCGAGGCACGTCGAGGCTCGGAGGGGCACACCGGGGCACGGCACCGGCCGGTGTTCACGCGGGTGTTCCCCGGACGTTCCCCCGGAGTCGGGGTGGGCGGGGCAGCGGGCTTCCCTGAGCCGCCGCGTGCTCCCGGTTCGTATCGCATGCTGAGCCGCTGTCACCCATCCGGCGTGGAATTGCCGTGCCTTGGCCGTTTGCGCTGCCGAACTCGGGCGGCGGGTCCATGGTGGAGATGGGCGCGATCCGGCGACCGCGTCCGCGCGCCGATCCAGGCCCGCGCGCCGAGCGCCCGCGCCGATCGTGGACGGGCGGCCTCCGAAGCGGGGCCCGGTACCGGCACGCTGGGAGCAGGGCCACCTCGCAGGAAACCGAACGGTTCTTCTAGGCTCACATCTCGGCTTCCCTGCGGCGGTCCGGCCATTGCGCCCGCTGCCAGGAGGCCACCGTCCACGGGGGCTCCGGGCGGACCGGGGCCCCCGGATCGAGCGAGGAGGACGCACATGCCAAGCACGCCGCCCAGCCGTTCCACCGTACTTGGGCCAGACGGGCCGATCCGGTGGGCCGCCCATCACACCGGTCGACCGGTGCGGTCCGGCCGGGCCTGGTACCCGGGTGGGAGCGGTCGGCCGGTACGGCCGCTGTATACCGGCGGTGGTCGCGGAGGCGAGCGTTGAGTCCCCAGATCGTCGGGGCGCCCGCCGTGCCGGGCGCCGCCGTGGAACCCGACCCGACGCCGGTCACCGTCCCGGCCGCCACCGACGGCGAGGCCCTCGCCGCGACCACCGCGACCACCACCACTGCCGCCACCACCGTCGGCGCCACCGGCACCGCCACCGCTGCGGGCGCCACCACCGGCACCGCAACTGCCGCTGCGGCTCAGGCCACTGCGGTTCCGGCCGCCTCGGCTCAGGCCGCCGCGGTAGCGACCGGCGCGGCGAAGACCGCCGTGACCACGGCAGCCGTCGCCAAGACCGCGGCAACCAGGACCGCAGCGGCCAAGACCACGGCAGCCAAGACCGCGGTGGCCAAGTCCGCCCTCACGAAGTCGTCCCTCGCCAAGGCGGTCGTCGCGAAGAACGCGGTGGCGACGACCGCGGTGCCGAGGAACACGGCCGGAAAGCCCACGGCGGGCCCGGCCGCCACCGCCACCCCCGGGGCCTCCACCGTCATCACGGCGCTTCCCGGTGTGCCGCAGGCGCTCAGCGCCCGGGCCCGTACCCTCGCCGGAGCAGTCCGGCGGCGCTGTGCCGATCTGGCGCGGATCGAGTCCCCCAGCGGGGACGCGCCCAGACTCGACGCCCTCGCCGAGGAGTTGGCGGCCGGCTTCCGTGCCACCGGTGCCACCGCCCGGCGTGAGCCCGGACCGGCCGGGGACCACCTCGTGCTGGAGTGGGAGGGCCGGGACGAGTCCCTGCCGCACCTGCTGATCGTCGGGCACCACGACACCGTCTGGCCGGTCGGCACCCTCGCGGACTGGCCGGTGACCGAGCAGGACGGTCGGCTCACCGGCCCCGGCGTGGTCGACATGAAGGGTGGACTCGCCGTCCTGGAGAGCGCGTTGTCGCTGCTCGCGGACCTGGGCGAGCGCCCGCACCGGACCGTCCGCCTGGTCGTGGTCTCCGACGAGGAGGTGGGCAGCCCGGACGGGCGGCGCCTGGTCGAGCGCCAGTTGCGCGGCGCCGCGGCGGTCCTGGGGCTCGAACCACCGCACCCCGACGGTCGGTTGAAGACCGCGCGGCGCGGCAGCACCCGGGTGCGGCTCACCGTGACCGGCCGCGAGGCGCATGCGGGCAACGACGCCCACGACGGGGTGTCCGCGGTCGACGAGCTGGTGGACCAGCTCGTGGTGGTGCGGGACCTCGCCGGCCAGCCCGGCACCGAACTGAACGCCGGTCGGATCAGTGGTGGTTCGCGTGCCAACGTGGTCGCCGGCCGGGCCGAGGCCGAGCTGGGGCTGCGCTTCGCCACTGTCGAGGCGCAGCGCCGCACGCTCGACGACCTCGCCCGGCTCGCCCCGTTGCGTCCGGGTGCCCGGGTTCGTACGGAGGTGCTGTCCAGTCGTCCGGCCTGGCCCGAGCGGACCGGCAACCCGCTGCTGCGGCACGTGCGTTCGCTCGCCGCGGTGCTCGGTCAGCAGCTGGACGGCGGTCCGGCGGGCGGGGCGGGGGACACCAACCTGCCGGGCTCGCGCGGGCTTCCGACCCTGGACGGCTTCGGGGCGGTCGGTGCCGGGGCCCATGCCCGGCACGAATACATCCGGCTCGACCAGATCGCCCCCCGGATCGCGCTGCTGGCGGCGCTGCTCGCCGTTCCGCTGCCGCGACTGCGTGACCGCGCGGAGGGGTGAGGCGTTGCGGTGAGCCGCTGACGGTCGGCAGCTGACAGCTGACAGCTAACAGCCGGAAGCAGACAGCGGACGGCCGACAGACGCCGGCGAACAGATGACAGCCGACAGATAACAGCTGACAGATTCTGAAATCTGTCAGCTGTTATCTGTTTCACACCTTGCCATCCCTCCGCCCCGCTGCGCAGAATGGTACCGACCGAACGGTCAGTCGGTTGGTTGATCGGGTACTCCGGCAGCCGACCGGGCAGGACGGGCAGGACACGAGAGGGGACTGTGGTGACAGCAGAGGTGGCCGAGGCGGTCCCCGCGCAGACGCCGGAGGACCGGTTCGAGGCGGTCGTCGTCGCCGAGCAGCGGATCGAGCCCAGGGACTGGATGCCCGACGCCTACCGGGCCACCCTGATCCGCCAGATCGCCCAGCACGCACACTCCGAGATCATCGGCATGCAGCCCGAGGGCAACTGGCTGACCCGGGCGCCGTCCCTGCGCCGCAAGGCCATCCTGCTCGCCAAGGCCCAGGACGAGGCCGGTCACGGCCTCTACCTCTACGCCGCCGCCGAGACCCTCGGCGTCGACCGCGCCGAGCTCACCGAGAAGCTGATCTCCGGCCGCCAGAAGTACTCCTCGATCTTCAACTACCCGACCCTCACCTTCGCCGACGTCGGGGTGATCGGCTGGCTGGTGGACGGCGCCGCGATCTGCAACCAGGTCCCGCTCTGCCGGTGCAGCTACGGCCCGTACGCCCGCGCGATGGTGCGGATCTGCAAGGAGGAGTCCTTCCACCAGCGCCAGGGCTACGAGCTCCTGATGACGCTGATGCGCGGAACCGAGGCCCAGCGCCGGATGGTCCAGGACGCGGTGGACCGCTGGTGGTGGCCGTCGCTGATGATGTTCGGCCCCTCGGACTCCGACTCGCCGAACAGCGCCCGCTCGATGGCCTGGCGGATCAAGCGGCACAGCAACGACGAGCTGCGCCGGCGGTTCGTCGACATGACCGTCCCGCAGGCCGAGCACCTGGGGGTCACGCTCCCGGACCCGGAGCTGCGCTGGAACGAGGAGCGCGGCGGCTGGGACTTCGGCGAGCCGGACTGGTCCGAGCTGACCAGGGTCATCCACGGCCAGGGCCCCTGCAACGCCCAGCGGATCGAACGTCGCCGTGCCGCCCACGAGGACGGCGCCTGGGTGCGCGAGGCCGCCGTCGCCTACGCGGCCAAGCGCGCCGCCGAGGCTGCCCGAGCCGTTGAGGCCACCGGGGCTGCCGAAACCGCCGGAGCCGTCGACGCCCCCGGAGCCGACCAAGCCCCCGGACTCACCGAAGCCACCGAACAGGAGAACGGAAAGTGACCGAGCCCCAGGTTGGCTCCCCGGCCGGGTCCAAGGCCGGCTGGCCGCTGTACGAGGTGTTCGTGCGCCCCCGGCGGGGGCTGAACCACGTCCACGTCGGTTCGCTGCACGCCGCCGACGACCGGATGGCGCTGCTCGCCGCCCGCGACCTGTACACCCGGCGCAACGAGGGCGTGAGCCTCTGGGTGGTCCGCTCGGACGCGATCACCGCCTCCACCCCGGACGAGCGCGACCCGTTCTTCGATCCCAGCGGCGACAAGGTCTACCGCCACCCGACCTTCTACGACATCCCCGAGGATGTCCCGCACATCTGACGGGGGAGCCACCGTGCACGACCACACCACCTCCACCACCGGAACCACCACCGGCGCCGGCCCGGGCGCCGGCCAGGACGACCACGTCTACCTCAGCCTCGCCGACGCCGCCCCCGGACCCGAGGGCGAGGGCCGCTGGGCGTACGGGACGGGCTTCGCCGACCCGCTGCTCGGCGTGGACACCACGCTGCCCGCCGGTCTGGACGGCGCCGACCTCGCCGCCTACTGCCAGATGCTGGGCGACGACGCCCTGGTCCTCGCGCAGCGGCTGATCGAGTGGTGCACCCGGGCGCCCGAGCTGGAGGAGGAGGTCGCGCTCGCCAACCTGGGCCTCGACCTGCTCGGCCAGGCCCGCCTGCTGCTCACCCGGGCCGGGCAGGCGGACGGCACCGGCCGCACCGAGGACGACCTGGCGTACTGGCGCGAGGAGCACGAGTTCCGCAACGTCCGCCTGGTGGAGACGTCGAACGGCGACTTCGCGTACTCGATCGCCCGGCTGTTGCTGTTCGCCACCGCGCGCGGCGCCCTGTACGAGGCGCTGAGCGCGCACCCCGATCCGGTGCTGGCCGCGGTCGCGACCCGGGGTGTCAAGGAGCTCGCCTACCACCGGGAGTACGCGACCGCCTGGACGCTTCGTCTCGGCGACGGCACGCCGTACTCGGCCGAGCGGATGCAGGCCGGGCTGGACGCGGTCTGGCCGCTGCTGGAGGAGCTGTTCACGGCGCACCCGGTGGAGCTGCGGGCGGGTGTCGACCCGGCGACCCTGCGCGAACCGGTGCTGCGCTCGCTCACCGCAGTCCTCGCCGAGGCCGGGCTGACCCTGCCGGACGCGCTGCCGCTGGCCACCGTCCTCGGCCGGGCCGGCCGGGACGGCGTGCACACCGAGGCGCTCGGCCCGCTGCTCGCCGAGCTCCAGGTGCTGGCCCGAGCCCACCCGGGGGCGACATGGTGACCGACGACATGGTGACCGACGAGGTGGCGACCCACGACGTGGCGACCGACGGCATCGTGACCGACGAGGTCGCGACGGGCATGGCGGGCACGACGGGCGCGGCGGAACCGACGACCCGCGACGTGGCCTGGGCCGTCGCCGCGGCCGTCCCGGACCCGGAGCTTCCCATGCTCACCCTGGCCGACCTGGGCGTCCTGGCCGGGGTCGAGGTGGACGGCGGCAGCGGTACCGTCACCGCCTGGCTGACCCCGACCTACTCGGGCTGCCCCGCCGTCGCCGAGATGGCCGCCGACGTGGACCGCCGGCTGCGCGCGGCCGGCTACCCGGACGTCCGGGTGCGGCTGCGGCTGGACCCGCCGTGGTCCACCGACCTGATCACCGCCGAGGGCCGCCGCAAGCTCGCCGAGGCGGGCATCGCCCCACCGCGCCCGACCGCCGCCGTCGCGGCCGCGGCCGGACCGGTGGCGCTCACGCTGGGCCCGACCCGCTCCGGAGCCCCGACCACGGCCGGGCCGGGCACCGTTCCCCCCGTGCCGTGCCCGCAGTGCGGAGGGATCGACACGGAGGAGCTGTCCCGCTTCGGTTCCACCGCCTGCAAGGCGCTCTGGCGCTGCCGGGCCTGCCGCGAGCCGTTCGAACGCGTCAAGGAGATCTGAATGCCCGCCGCTTCCGCCGCCGGCTCCGCCGTTCCCGCCGCCGCTGTTCCCGCGTCCGTCGACGCCGGGTCCGCGACCGGCATCCGCCCCGCCCGCCGTCCGACCTTCCACCGGTTGCGGATCGACCGGGTCGAGCGGCTCTGCGAGGACGCCGTCGCGGTGACCTTCGCGGTGCCGGACGGGCTGGCGGAGGAGTACGCCTTCCGCCCCGGGCAGACCCTGACCCTGCGCAAGCTGGTGGACGGCGCCGACGAGCGCCGCTCGTACTCGATCTGCGCCCCGGTCGGCGGGCCGCTGCGGATCGCCGTCCGGGAGGTGCCCGGCGGGTTGTTCTCGCGCTGGCTGGTGCGCGAGGCGAAGCCCGGCGAGGAGGTGGAGGTGCTGACGCCGTCCGGCCTGTTCACCCCCGAACTCGGGGTCCCGGCCGACCACGTGCTGCTCGCGGCGGGCTCCGGCATCACCCCGATGCTGTCGATCGCCGCCTCCGTGCTGGCCGCCGACCTCAGCTCCACCGTCACCCTGCTCTACGGCAACCGGCGCAGCGACACCGTGATGTTCGCGGACGAGCTGGCCGACCTCAAGGACCGCTACCTCGGCCGCTTCCAGCTGGTCCACGTGCTCTCCCGGGAGACCAGGGACGCCGAGCTGCTCAGCGGCCGGCTGGACCCGGAGCGGGTACGCGCGCTGCTGGCGGCGCTGGTGGACGTCGGGAGCGTCGGGCACTGGTGGCTGTGCGGCCCGTTCGGCATGGTCACCGGGGCCAAGGACCTGCTCGCGGAACTGGACGTGCCGGGCGAGCGGGTGCACCAGGAGCTGTTCCACGCCGAGGACGAGCCGCTCCCGGAGCGCGACGAGGACTGGGACCGGACGGACGCCTCGGCCGACGGCGGGTCGGGCCCGCAGAGCGAGGTGACCGTCGTGCTCGACGGCCGCGGCAGCACGCTCTGCCTCCCGCGCGACCGCTCGATCCTGGACGGCGCCCAGCGCTCCCGGCCGGACCTGCCGTTCGCCTGCAAGGGCGGAGTCTGCGGCACCTGCCGCGCCCTGGTCACCGGGGGCGAGGTGGAGATGCGCCGCAACTTCGCCCTGGAGGAGAAGGAGCTGGCCGCCGGGTACGTCCTGACCTGCCAGGCCCGCCCGCTCACCGACCGGGTGACCGTCGACTACGACCGCTGAGCGAGCTCAGACGGCGGCGGGTTCCGCGACCCGGTCCGCGAGCGCCGGGCTCCCGCCGGTCGGTGCCGCGAGCGCCGGGTCCCCGAGGAGCTTGACCAGGTCGTTGACGGCCGCGCGGCCGGCCCGGTTGGCGCCGACGGTACTGGCGGACGGACCGTAGCCGACCAGGTGGACGCGCGGGTCTGCGGTGGCGCGGGTGCCGGTGAGGGCGATCCCGCCGCCGGGGGAGCGCAGCCCGAGCGGGGCGAGGTGCCCGACCTCGGGCCGGAAGCCGGTGGCCCAGACGATCGCGTCCACCGGCAGCTCCTCGTCGCCCCAGGCGACCCCGTGCTCGGTCAGGCGGTCGAACATCGGGCGGCGGCGCAGCGCGCCCAGCTCCTGGGCGCGCCGGAGGGCGACGGACGGGCCGAGCCCGGTCACGCTGACCACGCTGCGCACCGGCAGGCCCTGCCGGACCCGCTCCTCGACCTTGGCGACCACCGCGCGCCCGTACTCGGGGGTGAACGGTCCGTCGTGGTAGAGGGGTTCGGAGCGGGTGACCCACACCGTCTCGCCGACGGCGGCGACCTCCGACAGCACCTGGACCGCCGAGGCGCCGCCACCGACCACCAGCACGCGCCGGCCCGCGAACTCCTCGGGACCGCGGTACTCGGCGTAGTGCAGCTGGCGGCCCGCGAAGTGACCGGGGTAGTGCGGGAGGAAGGGCCGGGTCCAGGTGCCGGTGGCGTTGATCAGTGCGCGGGTGGACCAGACACCGTGGTCGGTCTCGACCAGCAGCCGGGCATCCGGTCGTTCGGACTCGGCGCGTACGGCACGCACCGCGACCGGGCGTACGACCGGGAGCGCGTGCCGGGCCTCGTACGCTGCGAAGTACTCCGGCACCACCTCGCGCGCGCGGGCCCCGGGGTCCGGCGGCGGGAGTTCGGCGTCGGGGAGGTCGTGGACGCCGTGCACGGTGGCCATCCGCAAGGACGGCGAGCGGTGCGCCCAGGCGCCCCCGGGGACGGCGTTGGCGTCGAGGACGACGAAACCGCCGTCGACGCCCGCCCGGTACGGGGCGAAACCGCGGCGGCCCAGGTGGTAGGCGGCGGAAAGGCCTGCCTGCCCGGCACCCACCACCAGGACGTCCACGCGTTCCGGAACGCTGTTCGTTGCACCGTAAACAGTCACGCCGCTGAAACATCGGGGGGTCGACGGCTGTTCCCGTCGTTCCGCCGGGGCTCCGTCGGCGTCCGTGGACGGGCGAACGGTGGTCGCGAACGGGAGTGCGCGGGCGGATGCGCGAAGGCGCGAAGGCGCGGATGCGCGGACGTGGAGGAGCAGAGGCGCGGAGGAGCGTCAGGAGAGCGGGGAGATGACCGCGGCGGTGCCGTAGGCGCAGACCTCGGTGCCGACGTCGGCCGCCTCCGTGACGTCGAAGCGCATCATCAGGACGGCGTTGCCGCCGCGCGCCTTGGTCTGCTCGACCAGCCGCTGCATGGCCTCGTTGCGGCTCTCGACCAGGGTCTTCGTCAGACCGCGCAGCTCGCCGCCGATCAGCGACTTCAGACCGGCACCGATCTGGCTCCCGAGGTGGCGGCTGCGCACGGTCAGCCCGAAGACCTCGCCGATCACGTGGTCGACCCGGAAGCCGGGGATGTCGTTGGTGGTCACGACCAGGACGTCGGCGTTCGGGCCCTGCCCGCCGCCGTACTCGTTGATGTCAGCCATGGGACGCATCCTGCCAGTTCCTGCGTCCGAGTGACCGAGGCGTGGCCGGGCGGTGGCCGAGAACGCTTCCGGAAGCTGGTCCCGACCGGTGATCGGGGGGCCGAAAGGCCGTACCGTTAGCCCCATGGGCGAGCGAAGCGATCATCCACAGGGGCCGGGCGCGGCGGAGGACTCCGGCGCGCAGGAGATCGAGGCGACGGTGGTGCTGGGCCTGCGGATCACCGACTGGCCGGCCCTGCGCGCGGCCGCGATCAGGGCCGTCGAGGAGCTGGACTTCGACGGCATCGACCCGGCCGGCCAGCGTCGCGAACTGCTGCGCGAGGTCGCCGAGGACGCCAACGCGGCGCTCGGCGCGCTGCTGCATCCGGACCGGCTGGTGGCCGCCATCCCCGGGGTCGAGGCGATGGGCGGGACGCTGGAGATCAGCGTCACGGAGGACTTCACACCGGACTTCGCCGACCTGTTCCCGCTGGAGGGCGACGAGGAGGACGGCGGCGCGGGCGCGGACTGGACGCTCACCCCGCGCACCGCCTGCCTGCTCCACGCCCAGCTGATAGGCCTGGCCGACGCCGCGTACGACGACTTCGACGAGCACGGGGACGAGGCGATCGTCGACGGCGAGGACGCGGACTGGACGGTGTTCGCCCGGCTCCCCGAACGCACCTGGCGGATGCACCGGAGCTGGCGCCGCGCGATGGCCCGGGCCTTCGACGACCTCGCCGACGACCTCGCGCTCGGCGAGTGGCCGCTGCCACGCTGCCTGGCCGAGGACGTGGCGCTGCGGATGGCCCTGGTGGACGCCCGGACGCTGCTCGGCGCCCAGCCCGAGTCGGTCGCGGACATGATGGGCGACCTCCCGGCCGACCTGTACGACTACGACTGGGACGGCTGCCACGACGAACTGTTCGGGGTCTACGGGCCGGACGACGGCGATCCGGAACTGGGGGCGGAGCAGCGCACGGAGGTGCTGCTGGCGGCCACCCACCCGGAGGGCTGGTTCCTGATGTACGAGGACGCCGAGGAGCGGGACCCTCAGCGCGGCTACCGGCGCTGACGGGGCGCTGCGCCGTAGGGCGGGCGTCGGGCGTCGGGCGCCGGGCATTGGACGCCGGGTATCGGGCACCCGGGGCGTACGAGTCGGCCCTCCAGGTGCGCGCCTTCTACCCCTCGCTGCACCTCAACCTGGCCTCGGACCACCTCGAGCTCGGCGAGCCGGACCTCGCCCGTGAGCAGCTCGAACGCGCCGTGCGCAGTCTGGACGCGCTGTCGGAGGACGCGCTGCCGGGGGACGCGTACAGCGCGGGCATCCGGACGGCGGTGGACGAGCTGCGGCAGCGGCTGCGGTGAGCGCGGAGGTGGACGCTGCGGCGGTCGGGCCGGGCCGAGTCGTCCGGAGCGGGGCTGGCATCCTGGACGGGTGACTGATCCTTCCGATGCCCCGACCCCCACTGCCCCGACCTCCACCGCTCCGACTCCGGCCGTGGTTCCTCCGGCTCCGGTCTCCGAGCCCCCGGCCCCTGCGGCGGACCCCGGCGAGGCCCCGGAGCGAGAGGACCGCGAGGACCGCGACGAGCGGCCGCAGTACGTGCTGCCCCTGGTCGTCCGGATGGAGCGGGCCACTCCGCCGAGCCGGACGGACGCGCTGGAGACCTCGGCCCGGGCGGTGCTCACCCTGCTGTCCGACCCCCGGGTGACCGGGGCGGACGGCGAGTGGGCGGAGCGGGTCGCGGCCTGGGAGGACGCCCGGATCCGCAAGGTGGTCCGGCGGGCCCGGGGTGGGGAGTGGCGCCGGGCGGGCGAGCTGCCGGGCCTCACGGTGCACGGCCGGGAGGCCGAGGTGCGGGTGTTCCCGCCGGTCCCGCTGGACGGGTGGCCGAAGGACCTCGCCAAGCTCCAGGTGTCCGGGACGGACCTTGAGGAGACGGCCGAGGTCACGGCGCCCGAGCCGGGGCTGCCGGTGCTGTGGCTCAACCCCGAGCTGGAGATGAGCGCGGGCAAGACGATGGCGCAGACCGGGCACGCCGCCCAGCTCGGGTGGTGGCGGCTGGACGAGGCGCAGCGCAAGGAGTGGGCCGAGGCCGGTTTCGCGCTCGCGGTCCGAACGGCCTCGCCGCAGGCGTGGGAGGAACTCGTCCGCAGCGGGCTGCCGGTGGTCCAGGACGCGGGCTTCACCGAGATCGCCCCCGGGCCGACTGTTGTCCTCGAAGGAGGCACGCGCTACTGCCCCACCCCGCGCCTTCGGCGCCCGTGAACGCACCAAGCTGACCCCCAAACAGCAACGTGGCAGGTGAGGCGCGTACGTTCCCGGCAGTCGCATGTCTCCGGCGGGTCTTCTCGGAGCGGGCCGGGGATGGCGCTCCCGCCAACGGGCAGGACGGGTAGGCATCGCGAAGGCCGCGGCCTGTTCGTCAGCGAACTGTCTGGCCGTCCGATGCCGGACCCGTTCGGCGACCGCGCTCAGCACATCCACCTCCCGGGTGGTCAGGGTCACCGGAGCTGGTTGCCGCATGCGGGCAACCAGCCGCTCCGCGACCCTCGGGGCCAGGACGGTCTCGCCGCGGGAGGCGGATCGGATGGCGTCGACGAGCTGATCGCGCGTGGTGTCCTTGAGCAGGTAGCCGATCGCGCGCTCGATCTCCGCGTTGCCGACGTCGATCGTGCGGATGCCGGCCGCGGTTGCAGTAGTGGTGGTGATCGCGGTCCTGGCCTGCACGGACCTGGCCGCCGGCCGCAGGATGTGTGCCGGCCTCGGAGCCCGAGCTCGGAGGTGGCCGGTCGGGCTGGTGCGGAAGGAAGGAAGGAATGAACTAATCCGTGCCGGCTCAGTCGTCGTTCGTAATGGCTGCGAAGGTCAGGTCCGGGGTCGGTCAGTCCTCGGGCGGGGCCGTCGGGCGGGGCCGTCAGGGCGCCGGGCTCTCCGCGCCCTCGACGTCGGCGAGCAGTTTGCGCAGGAGCCCGTCCAGGGTGGCCCGTTCCTCCTCCGAGAGGGCGGAGAGCAACGCGGTCTCGTTGGCCGCGTGGTCGGTGAAGGCGGCGTCCACGAGGGCGCGTCCGGCCGCGGTGAGGGCGATGCGGACGCTGCGCCGGTCCGCCGGGTCGGTGCGGCGTTCCACCAGGCCCGCCGATTCCAGCCGGTCGATCCGGCTGGTCATGCCGGCCCGCGACATCAGCAGCAGCGCGGCGAGTTCGGAGGGCATCAGTTCGTACGGCGCGCCGGAGCGGCGCAGGGTGGCGAGAACGTCGAACTCGCCGCGCTGGAGGCCGTGTTGCTTGAACACCTCTTCGACGACCCGACCCGCGAGCAGCGCGAAGCGGCCGAGGCGGCCGACGGTGCCGACGGCCGCCAGGTCGAGGTCCGGGCGCTCCCGGCTCCACTGGTCGAGCATGACGTCCACGTGATCCATGG